>JAYVQJ010000959.1:0-4529 GCA_043777235.1 Planctomycetia bacterium | reverse complement strand
CCCAGTGACGCGAAGCTCGCGGCGACGCCACCCATCGTCGGATTGGTCAGAACGGAAATGAACAGCCCGCCGGCTTCGTGAAATCGGCCGAGCGCCGCAGAGACCTTGCCCATCTGCATCAGCGACAGGATTCCTTCGTGCATTCGAGCTCCGCCGCCCGAACCGCTGACGATCACCAGCGGCAGCTTGAGTTCCGTCGCTTGCTCGATCGCGCGGGTCAGCTTTTCGCCGACGACCGAACCCATGCTTCCCATGATAAAAGCAGAATCGGTCAGAGCCAGCACCAGTGGGCGGCCTCGCATGTAGCCTTTGCCGGCGACGCAGGCGTCGGTCAGCCCGGTCTTTTTCTGTTCTTCCTTCAGGCGATCTTTGTACGGCTTCTTGTCGGCGAACCCCAGCGGGTCCAGCGGCATGATGTTTGTGAACCACTCCTCGAAGCTGCCCTCATCGAGCAACTGGGCGATGCGAGCCTTCGCCGGCACATAGAAGTGGTGATTGCATTCCGGGCAGCAGTACAGATTCTGCTGCATCTGTTTGCGAAAGACGGTCGCCTTGCAGTCATCGCATTGCAACCACAGCCCCTCCGGCACGCCGCGTTTCTGACGCTTCGGAGCGGGAACATCCGGAGGAAGTTGACTCATGAATGCGGCTCTTCGTTGTCCGGGACTAGTCGGCTAAAGGTTCCGTCGCGGCCGCTCGATTCGAAGACTTCGACGACCGGTTCGCGAGACTCTTCCGAGAACGCGACGGTCAAATCAGGCGGCTCGCCGGTGAGCAGGGAAGATACAAGACTCGCCAAAGGCTCGGAAGCGACGATCACCAGCGAGCCGAACTTGCGGAGCGGCTTTTTGAGAGCCCGTTGGACGCGATCGACCGCTTCTTCCCACGGTTCCCCTTCCGGCGGGCAAATCGTTTCCGGAGCTTCCTGCCACTGATTGAACACGCGCGGCATTCGCCGGCCGATCTCTTCGAGCGTCGAACCTTGCCACAACCCTTGGTTCAGATTCGCCAGCTCTTCCGATTTTCGAGCGGTCAAATCGAATGCTGCGGCGATCGCATCCGCCGTACATGTCGCGGGCTGAGTTGTCCCGCACACGACCGCCTCTGGAGGCGTAGGCAGCTTCCGCAACTGTTCGATCAGCAACGCGACTTGCGTGGCACCTCGCGGGCAGAGTGGCAACTCCAGCGAGCCAATCAGCCGATGCTGCTCGTCGAAGTCAGTCCAACCGGGACGAACCACGGCGACAATTGTCATATCGTCACGCTCGATCAGAGCGCCTCATAGGAATAGATCACCCGGCCAAGCGACCGAGTTCCTCGATCGCAACCGCGTAATCACTCTGATCGAAAATCGAGCTGCCAGCAACGAACAGGTCAGTTCCCGCTGCGGCACAACCGGCGATCGTCTTGATTCCGATGCCACCATCGACCGACAGGATCGTCTCCGAAGAAATCATGTGCCGAGCCTCACGCAGCTTCTCGACCGACGCCGGAATGAACGATTGCCCGCCGAATCCCGCCTGCACGCTCATCACCAGCAGCAAGTCGATCTCGCCGAGAAACGGTGCGATCGCCGACAACGGAGTCTTCGGATTGAGTGCCAATCCAGCGACTCGCCCAGCGTCTCGAAGACGACGCAACAGCGACGTCGGCTGAGGCACCGCTTCGATGTGAACCGTAATCGCCTCGCAACCCGCCTTGAGGTATTCGTCGAGATACCGCTCCGGCTCGGAGATCATCAAGTGCGCATCGAACAGCATGTCGGTCAGCGGTCGCACCCGCTCGATAACCATCGGCCCGTACGACAGATTCGGGACGAAGTGCCCATCCATCACGTCCCAGTGCAGCACTTTCGCCTTCGCAGCGGTGAGCCGTTCGACCTCGTGGGCCAGATTGCTGAAGTCGCACTTGAGCATCGACGGCGCAATGATCGGCCGAGCGGCTCGAAAGCGTTGCAGAATGTCGGTTCGATTCATGGTTGCTTCCTTCCCGGCAACTTCCAGCCGAAGGCCGAGCCCAAGATCAACGCGGCAACCACTGCCGCCAGCATCCAGGCTTCCACAAGATTCCAAATCCAGTGCAGCACGATCGCCGACAGAGTCAACGCCGCCGCGCTGACCAAAGCCAATCGCTCCACCGTCTGGCACCGTCGCAGCCACGACAGAAAAAATCCCCAACCGGTCAGCGGACGAAAAATCAGCAGCCCGCCGCCCCAAAACAATCCCATCGCCAGAAACGTCCCCAACCAACTGACAGTCGATGCGGTCGAAGATTTGGCTCCCGACACCTCTTTTACTTTTCCCGTTGTTTGGTTGGCATTCGACGATTGATCGGCGACGACCTTTGGAGCGGCGGCTTGTTGCGCTGAGAAAGAGGCCGACATCTCCGCTCGTTTGTCCTGAATCCACCACACGACCAGCCAAGCCAGCACCCACACGACCAAGCCCGCAACAAATTGTTTGCGCGGCTCAGCCGGTTCCCCGGCAACGGAAGGTCGGAACCAGTCCAAAGGATTAAACGCCATGCGGAATTTGTAACGGCCCCTCAGAAAGGGAGACAGTTCGCCTGTCGCAAACATTCACGGGTCGGTTTCGTGACTCGACATCGAGCAGTATTGTGTCGGCGACCCGACGCAAGAGATCAGCCGCGGGGCGCTCTCCGAATGGCACTTGGATCAGTTGGAATTTCGCCAAATCAGCCGGAACGTGCTAGCGTCCGGTTCGGAGATTCCCCAGGAACCGGACGCTAGCGCGTTCCGGCTAATGGCTTAATCAAGTGCTATTCGGTGCTAGCCTGCGATTCGATCAGTCGTAAGACCGAGGACATCAGAACCACATGGCGAAAAAGCGAGCAACAGGCAATGGCAAGCCCAATGGCGGCGGGGTGGTGGATCTCACCAAAGAGTTGTGGGAGGCGGCCGTCAATTTGCGAGGGTCGATTGAGCCTGCGGATTACAAGCGGTACGTCCTGCCGATCATCTTTCTGCGGTTCCTGTCGTTGCGGTACGAGCGGCGGCGGGCGGAGCTTGAGGCGCTGATCGCTGATCCCCAGAGCGACTATCACGGGGACAAGAAGGCGCTCAACGATCCCGATGAATACCGTTCGGCGGGGGCGTTCATCGTGCCGGAGGCGGCGCGGTGGGACAACATCGTGAAGGTCGCGCAGGCCGACGATATCAAGGTGCAGCTCGACGACATTCTGGAACTGCTCGAAAAAAAGTATCCCGACAAGTTGCGCGGGTTGTTGCCTCGACTGTACGCCGGGTCGAACTTGGAACGCGAGAACGTCAGCGGCCTCATCAACCTGTTCTCGAAAGACATCTTCAAAGCCGACCACGGGGCCGAAGACTTACTCGGGCGCGTTTACGAATACTTCATTGGCGAGTTCGCGTCGTCGGAAGGGAAGCGGGGCGGCGAATACTTCACGCCGTCGAGTATCGTCAAGTTGCTGATCGCGATGCTGGAGCCGGACCAGGGGGTCGTCTTCGATCCGTGTTGCGGGTCGGGCGGGATGTTCGTGCAGTCGGACTTGTTCACGAAGCACAGCCACCACCTCTCGTTCGTCGGGCAGGAGAGCAAGGACTTCACCTATCGGCTGTGCCGGATGAACCTGTTCATTCACGGGATCGACGGCAACATCAAGCTTGGCAACAGCTACACCAACGACCAACACGCGACGATGCGAGCCGACTACATTCTGGCCAATCCGCCGTTCAACGACGGGGCCAAGTCGGAGCAGGGTTGGGGCGCGGACAAAGTACCGTCCGACGATCCTCGGCTGACGTTGGGCAATGAGAAATTCACGCTCTCGGCACGCAATGCCAACACGATGTGGATGCTGCACTTTCTGCATCATCTCAAGCCGAGCGGCACGGCGGGCTTTGTGATGGCGACCGGCGAACTCTCCAACAGTGAGACGAACCGGCTGGAGGTTCGCAAGGCGTTGATCGAGCAAGGCTACGTCGATTGCATCGTGCAACTGACGGGACAGCTCTTCGCCAACACGCAGATTCCGTGTTGCCTGTGGTTCCTGTCGAAGAATCGCGACGGCAAGACGGCGGGCTTCCGTGCTCGGCGCGACGAGATTCTGTTTCTCGACGGTCGCAAGCTGGGGACGTTGATTCCCGGCAGCCGCAAGCAGAAGCAACTCTCGGATGATGAACTGAACCGGCTGTCGTCGGCGTATCGGCAGTACCGGCGGAAGTCTCGCCCGGACGACGTGCCGGGCTTCTGCAAAGTCGCCACGCTGGTAGAAATCCGCGAGCACAACTACGCCCTGACCCCCGGCCGCTACGTCGGAGCCGAAGACCTCGACGACGACGACGAGCCATTCGAGGACCGCCTGCCCAAACTCGTCGCCACGATCAAACAACAGTTCGCCGAGTCGGCGAAACTGGAAAAGGAGATCGCGCGGAATTTCAAAGCGCTGGGTTGGGAGTAGGATGGCCGCCCTCGGCCGTCTTGTTTGGTTCCGATTTCAAACACGGACGGCCGTGGGCGGCCAGCCTACTCCCAACCCAGCGCTTTGAA
>JAYVQJ010000958.1:0-4535 GCA_043777235.1 Planctomycetia bacterium | reverse complement strand
GTCGGGGCGCTGGTTCTGCTGGTGATGTTTCATCACAAAATCAAGGATTACCTGCGACCAAAGGGCCTCGCCGAGAACTCGCCGGAGCAATTGCTGTTGCAGTTTCGAGACATCCATCAACAAGGGGATTTGTCGGCCGACGAATACAAAAGCATTCGTGAGCGGTTGACGAAAAGGTCGGGTGAGTCGGGTCGTGCGGAGGATGCCTCACGCGGACCCTCTGCCGATGATTCGGCGGGAAGCTCACCCGCGATTGAACAGTGATGGGCCTTCCTGAAGGGTGACGATACGGTTGGGGACTCGCTTGCCCAGCGAGTCTCCAGGAGACCACGGACGCTGTCTCCTCAGCAGGCGAATGATTGTTTCGCCGTCCCAAGGTGTTGAGGTTTGACCGACAGCGTTGAAGGAACCCACATGGCCTCGTCTGGAAAAGATTTTACGTCCGGCAAGCGCACTCCGACCGGCAAGAAAAACGCAAGCTGTAGTTTCTGCCGCAAGAGCTATCGAGAAGTCGGACCGCTGGTCGAAGGACCGGACGACGTCTACGTCTGCGGCGAATGCGTTGAGCTTTGTCAGTCGATCCTCGACCAAGAACGCCGCCGCCGAGGCACCCCGCACAAGCTCTTCACGAAAGTCCCGTCGCCGCGAGACATCGTGGGCCATCTCGACAAATACGTTGTCGGGCAATCGCAAACGAAGAAGATGCTCTCGGTCGCGGTTCACAACCACTACAAGCGACTGATGCTCAACACCGACGCCGACAACGATGTCGAAATCGAAAAATCGAACGTCCTGATGATCGGCCCGACCGGATCGGGCAAGACGCTGATTGCCAAATCGCTGGCGAAATTCCTGCAAGTCCCGTTCGCGATCGGTGACGCGACGACGCTCACCGAAGCCGGCTACGTCGGCGAAGACGTCGAGAACCTCCTGCTGAAACTGCTGCACGCCTGCGATTTCGACGTCGAAGCGGCTCAGCGAGGCATCGTGTTCATCGACGAGATCGACAAGATCGGCAAGACGTCGAGCAACGTCTCGATCACCCGCGACGTCAGCGGTGAAGGTGTCCAGCAAGCGTTGCTGAAGATGCTCGAAGGCACGGTTGCCAACGTCCCGCCGCAAGGGGGCCGCAAGCATCCTGAGCAGCAATACATTCAGCTCGACACGACCAACATCCTCTTCATCTGCGGTGGCACGTTCGTCGGTCTGGAAGACATCGTCGGTCGTCGCATGGGCCGCAAGATGATCGGCTTCGGCCAGGACAACTCGTCGCACGAGAACAAGCAACGCCGCTACGAGATGATCCACGAATCGACCGTTGAGGACATTCTCGAATTCGGCTTGATCCCGGAACTCGTCGGCCGTCTACCGGTGCTCACGACACTCAGCAAGCTCAGCGAAGAGGATCTCGTCCGCGTGCTGACCGAGCCGAAGAACGCCCTCGTTCGCCAATACCAAAAGTTCTTCGAGATGGAAGAGTCCACTCTCGAAGTCACGCCCGACGCGATCCGCGAGATCGCCAAGATCGCCAGCCAGAAAGACACCGGAGCCCGCGGTCTTCGCAGCGTGATCGAAAGCGCGATGTTCGACATCCTCTACGAACTTCCCGATCAAGAGCCGGGCAAGAAGTACGTCCTCACCCCGGAAGTCATCCGCGGCGAGTCACACCTCTTCCCACAAGACGGCTCGGCTGCGGCGTAATCACGCCCAGCGCAGCAGGTCCGCCTTTCGCACGTCCTCGCCAGCGAACTCGTGCGCGATGCGACCGCGTTGAAAGACCAGAATGCGATCCGCGTGAGCCAGCACCAACTCTGGCTCGGTCGAGGCGAGCACAACAGCCGCCCCCGACTTCTTCAATTCGCCGACCAGCCGCATGACTTCGTCTTTCGCGCCGACGTCCATGCCGCGCGTCGGCTCTTCGAGCACCAGCACTTTCACCGGGCCGAGCAGCCACTTCGCAAGCACGACCTTTTGCTGATTGCCACCGGACAAGTTCCCCGCCAACAACTCAGGCCGAGCCGGTCGGCAACCGACTTTGTCGAGCATCGGCTGCACGACCGCGTGCTCGCGGCGGCGAACAAGCCACTCACCCATCGAACGCCGTAAGTGAGCCAGCGTCGTGTTGCGAGCGATTGAACTCCGCCGCACCAGCGTCTTCGCTCGATCGGCGGCGACGAGCACAACTCCGCGACTGACCGCTGCTGAAACACTTCCGTTTGGAAACGCCAATTCGTCGAGCCGCACCGAACCAGCTTCGACCGAGATCGATCCGGCAATCGCGTGAGCCAACTCTTGATGACCGGCTCCAACGAAGCCATACAGTCCGACACATTCACCTGGCGCGACTTCCAAGCAGACGTCGTTAAAGGCTCCCTCGCGAGTCGCCCCGATCACTCGCAGTGCCGGCTTCATTTTTGTTCGCAGCGGAAGCGTGATGGCGTCGTCAAGGTCGGCTCCCGTTGCTCCCGCGTCGCGGCCCAGCATTCGCGAGATGACTTCGGTTTTCGTCAATTCGCTCGACCGGGATGTCGAGACTTTGCGACCGTCTTTCAGCACGGTCACACGATCGCAAATCTCAAGCACGTCTTCCAAAAAATGGCTGATGAAGATGATCGACACGCCGTTCCGCTTGAGCTGCCGAATCAGTTCAAACAACCGCCGCGTCTCCGGCGGGCTGAGTGCGCTTGTGGGTTCATCAAGGATCAGCACTCGCGCCCCGCTGTGCAGGCCGCGAGCGATCTCGACCATCTGCCGAATCACCAACGGAAACCGATCCAACCGCCGCCGCACATCGACGTCGATGTCCATCTCACGCAAGAAATCGTGAGCTTGCCGCCGCATCGCCGACCAGTCGATTCGCCCGGCCCGCGTTGGCTGCCGGCCGAGAAACAGATTCTCCGCGACCGACAATGCTCCGATTCCTGACAGCTCCTGATAGACCATCGCGATGCCGCACGCTTGAGCCTCACGCGGCGATGACAGCGAGAGCTCTCGCCCATCGAGCATCACCGCCCCGTCATGATCGGGATGTGCGCCTGCGAGAATTTTCATGAGCGTGCTCTTACCCGCTCCGTTGCAACCAACGAGGCCATGCACTTCGCCGGGACGCAGATCAAAGTCCACGCCGTCCAACGCCATAACTCCGCCAAACGATTTTCCAATCGCGCGGCATTCCAACAGCGGGACTTCGCAGGCTACGGCTGGCATCGAGCAAGTACTCCTAATACGAGGCTGCAATCTAATCGTGCTGACGCCTCTCGCAACTCTCACAAAGAAGTCTTGGACCGGAAATCCTCTTGATTTATTCTTCGAGTCAGTCAGATTGAAACTAACCCGAAGCGTGAGCGAGGTCGAGTGGCCGCATGGCTCGTGCGAGATTGACGTCGATGGAGCGTTCGCCCTCGCTGACGCTTCGGGTTGGTGGTGAGCCGATCCACGTTCCCTCGAAAATGACTCGCGAAGAGATCGACTTTCATCGCCAACGAGTTCAAGAAGCGATGGATCGGTTGTATGCTCGCGTGGAAGACTGGGCCACCGGCCGCATTGGGCGACCTGAAATGGCGGCGGCGACCTCCGATCAAAGAGCCGCTTGAGGGGGGAGTGCAAAATGCCAAGCGCGCAGTGCAAAGTGCCGAGTGCAAAATGCAAAGTAGAAAGTGTCCGAATGCGCTGCCCCATTCTTTTCTGGTTCCTGAACTTTGCAGTTTGCACTCTGCACTCGGCACTTTGCACTGCGTTGCCCGCCTCCGCCGCTGAACCGATCGAAGCTGACATCCTGCTCAAAGGCGGAACTGTCTTCGACGGCACCGGCTCCGACGGCAAGATCGGCGACGTCGCGATCAAGGGGGACCGCATCGTCGGCATCGGCAAGTTCGACGTGAAGTCGGCCGAGTGGGAGATTGACTGCACGGGACTTGTCGTCTGTCCGGGCTTCATTGATCTGCACAATCACAGCGACTCGCAGATTGTGTCGCCGAAGACGCGAGCCAACGTCAACTTCGTGATGCAAGGCTGCACGACGATCGTCACCGGCAACTGCGGATCAGGGCCGGTCGATTGCGGCGAGTATCTCTCGAAAATCGATGCGGCCGGCGCAGGGACGAACGTCGCTCATTTGCTGCCGCAGGGTTCGCTCCGAGGCAAAGTGCTCGGCAGTGCTCAGCGAAAGGCGACTGCCGACGAAATCAAACAGATGCGTGAACTGGCCGACAAGGCGATGCGGGACGGCGCGTTCGGCATGTCGACGGGTCTGATCTACGTTCCCAGCAGCTATGCCGACACGGCCGAGTTGATCGAGATCGCCAAGGCCGTCGGCAAGCACGGCGGCATTTACGCCAGTCACATTCGGGGCGAGGGGAAAGACCTGCTCGATTCGGTGAGCGAGGCGATCAAGATTGGCCGCGACGGAGGTTGCCCGATTCACGTCTCGCACTTCAAAGCGAGCGGCCAAGAAGCTTGGGGCATGATCCGTCCCGCAGCGAAACTCATTGAAGACGCTCGCAAACAAGGGCTGAAGGTCACGGCCGACCAATACC
>JAYVQJ010000957.1:0-17857 GCA_043777235.1 Planctomycetia bacterium | reverse complement strand
GGTGTCGGCGGTTTCTTCGACGGCGTCTTTTCACAGAACTTCGCGACCGCTTACATCGATGACCTCGCGATCGTTTCGGCGGCGCAGGATGTCGGCGTGCGTGCGGAGACCGAGAACACTCAGTCCAACATTGTGGTCGCGGGGAGCAACGCCTCCAGTGTCGGCGTTGACGGTGCGGTCATCTTCGATCGCGTCAAGAACACGACGCGAGCCAACATCGAAGACCGAGCGAACGTCACATCGGGACGAAATGTCCTTGTGAATGCCGACAGTGATGTGACTGCGGTGAACATCACTCCGTCGGTCGCGATTGGGACCACAGCGGGAGTTGGCGTTTCCGCATCGCTGACAGATATTCGCGAGCAGACTTACGCCTTCATCGGCGACGGCCACAGCCAGGTCATCTTCCCGAATCATTCCGAACGATCGGGCAGCGTCACGGCCGGCGGTAACGTCGATGTGACGGCTCATGCCAACCCAAAAATCTGGAGCATCGCGGCGTCGGCGGGAGTCGCGCCACAAAGCTCGCTAGGTACTGGAGTCTCGGCGGGGAATGCCGATGGGATCTTCAGCAAAGTCAAAGGGGTCGTGAACTCGTCCGAAGTCAGTGGCTTGCTCTCGCTGTATGCGGGAGGCAGCAGCACGAGTTCGTCTTCGAGTGGTGGTTCGGGCCCCACATTTGGATTCGGATTGTCAGGGTCGGTGGCGTTTAATTCGGTCGAGCAAGACACACAGGCTTATGTGCGTGACTCAACTGTCTCCGCAACGTCTGGCCGGCTAAATGTCGATGCGTTCAACGAACCACTACTCGTCACGGGAGCGGGTACGTTTGCGTTCGGGAACGATGTCGGTATCGGTGGAACATTCTCCAAAACAGCGTTGCACCAAACGACGAAGGCATTCGCCGAAGATGCCCAGATCGCGAGCGTGACGGCTCAGTTTTATGCGCACACGAACAACGACATCGTGGCGATTGCGGGAAGCGGATCGGGCGCGAAGGAGGAAGGCTCGATTGCCGGCGCGGTTCCGTTTGTCTTCATCGAAACCGACACAGAGGCATTCGTCGGCAAAGGCTCCCAAGTCACAGTGACCGATCTTTCGATTCGTGCGGATCAAGACAACTTACTCGTCACTGTCGCTGGAGCCGGGACGATTGGCAACGAATTCGCGGTTGGTGGAAACGTGGCGATCGTGGCGGTCGATAACAAGACGCGAGCATGGATTGGCGGTGAGCCTGATCCCGCAGAACTTCCAGTCGGAGTTGATCTCTTTCAACCGACGAAGGTCATGGCCACGGGCAACATTTCCGTGTTCGCGAACAGCGTGATGGAGTTGGATGCCGTCTCGGCAAGTTTCGCGGTAGCGACTGGCAACGGAGTCGGTGCTGATGGCTCGTTTGCTTCGGTCGATCTGGAGGAGACGGTCGAAGCGTTCGTCGCAAAGCAAGCTCAGGTCGACACGACCGGGAGCATGTTCGTCAGTGCGACACATCGTCTCAGTGAGTCGGTGCTGGCGGGAGCGCTCGGCGGGAGCACTTCCGTGGGAGTCGGCGTTTCCGGAGTGATCAATGATGTCACTCAGAACGTGCGAGCGTACATCGACAACGAGGCGATCGTTTCGGCGAAAGGGAACGGGACCGGCCTGTTCGACCCGCAAGGGACCGGCTTCGGCGGTCAGGGTCTGACATTGAGCGCGCACACCGACGATCGTTTTCTGCTGTTCGCCGCTGGCGTGGCGGCATCGGAGACGGCCAGCGTGGCGGGGTCCGTTTCGATCAACACGATCCGAGGCACCACGGAGGCGTTTGTCGGAGCCGGTGCGAAGGTCAATCAAAACAACAATGCGGCGTCCGCAAACCAATCAGTGCGAGTTCGCGCTGATCATGATTTGGACGTAACCAACATCACCGGGGGACTCGCGGGAAGCACCACTGTCGGAATCGGCGCGGCCGTTTCCAAGAACAAGCTCGCGTACAACGTGCTGGCTCATATTGACGGTGATGTCACCGCAGCCAACTCCGTGATCGTGGCAGCGGATGCCTCGGCCGATCTGGATACCTACTCGCTGGGTGGAGCCGGAGCACAAACCTTCGCGCTCGGTGGTTCGGTCTCGGTCAACGACATCGATCGCCGCATTGAGGCGTATCTCGCACCGAACGCGAAGGTGCTGTCGAACAACTCGGTTCAGGTTTCGGCCATCGACACCGAAAAGCTGTTTGCACTGAGCGGTGCTGGTTCGGGAGCCGGGTCCGTGTCGATCGGTGCTTCGGTCGGAATCAACACAGGAGGAAGTCTCGTCCGAGCCAGCATCGACGGTGCGATCGTCACTTCACCCGATGTGGCTGTGGATGCCAAGACGATGGGGACCATCAAAGCTTTCACTGGCCAGGGAACAGGGAGCGGTGGTGTTGCGATCGGTGGAGCCGTCAGTATCAACAACATCGACAACATCGTGATTGCGTCGGTGACGGGACCGGCAGCACGTATCGATGCCTCGACCGTGCGAGTCAATGCATCGGACATATCGTCAATCAACGCTCTGATTGCCTCCGGAGCTGGCGGTAGCAACGTGGCGATCTCCGGAACGGTGTCGGTGAATGATCTTCACGGTTCCGTGCGAGCAGTGATCGACAACCAAGCGACCGTGAATGCAACCGACACGCTCAACGTGACGGCAGCGAGCACTCCCACAATTCACGCGTTTGGATTCAACGGCGCGGGAGCGGGTAGGGTCGCAGTAGGTGCCGCTTTCTCACTCAACAAAGTCGGGACGCTGACGGAAGCGACGATCGATCATGCCACCGTGGCCGGCAACCGAGTCACCATTGCGGCATCCACGACGGCTGAGATCAAATCATTCAGCTTGGCCGGAACGGGTGGTGGCTCCGTGGCCGTCTCGGCCACCGTGGCCACAAACGAAATCGACAATCAAACCGTGGCTCGCATTTCGCACGCGGCGTCCGTGTCTGCGTCCAATTCGTTAATCGTGCAAGCGAAAGATATTTCGACCATCAACTCTTTCACTGGCGCGGGTACTGGAGCGGGCTCAGTGGCCGTTGCCGCGATCGTTTCGACGAACGATCTCGGCAATCGAATTGCCGCGTATATCGACACGACTTCGCTCGTCAACGCTGGTTCGGTTTCAATCACGGCGAGCGAGAACGCTGTGCTGGAAGCGATCTCCACAGGCGGCTCCGGAGCGGGAACAGTGTCGGTCAGCGGTTGCGTTGGCATCAACACCATCGGCAACACGGTGGATGCTCATGTCGCAAGTGGAGCACAGATTCACGCCACTCGCGATGTCTTGGTCTCAGCTCAAGACACGTCGACCAATTCCTCGTTGACCGGCCAAGGTGGCGGCGCATTTGTCGGCGTCGGCGGCGCGGCGTCGTACAACGAGATTGAAAATCACGTCACCGCGTTTATCGACAATGCCTCAGTCACTTCCACTGGCGGTAACGTGCAAGTGACGGCAGGCTCTCATGCGACGTTGAAAGAAGTGGCGGTGGGCGGGAACGGCGGCTTTGTCGGAGTGACCGGGAATGTCACCGTGACGCTGCTGGCAACGTCCGTCGAAGCGTTCATCTCGAACTCGTTCGTCGACACATTTGGAAGCGTCGTGGTCTTTGCCGAATCAGAGAATCAACTGGGAGTCATTGCTGGTTCCGGGACTGGTGGATTCGTCGGAGCAAACGGTTCCGTTGCAGTCAACACGTTGAAGAACAAGACGCGCGCGTTTGTCGATCATTCAGACGTCGCGGCTCGTGGTCGTGCTGCGGGCGTGACGGTGAAACGCTGGAACAGCGATAGCGGAGCAGAAACGACGGAAACTGTTCAAGGCTTGGCAGTCGTCGCGAATTCGGTGGAGCATCCGCCATCAGGCTTGGGGGACAAGACGCTGCTCGCAGCGAACGGCGGCGGCGGATTTGTTGGCGTGGCAGGATTGGTTTCCATCGACAACCTCAGTGATCTGACCGATGCCTTTATCTCGTCGTCGAACGTCAACTCGAACGCGGACTTCGGCGGTTCAGTCATCGTGCGAGCCCATGCGGATACGTTGCTCGAAGTTGTATCGGGCAACACATCCGGCGGTTTGGTGGCTGTTGGAGGCAACTACACACGCACGAGTATCACCAGCCAGACGCGAGCGTTTATTTCGGACACCAACGAATCCGGGAACGATCCGAATCGCCGGCGGTCGGCTGTGTACGGGCGAGACATTGAGGTGAGCACCGTCTCGCGAGAAACGATCAACGCGACTGTCTTCGGAATCACCGGCGGATTGGTGGCGGTCGCGGGAACGGTGTCGATCATCGATCTCTCCGCGACAAACGTAGCGTTCGTGAGTGACTCGGATTTATTTTCGTTGGGCAATTTGTCCGTCACGGCAGACGACACGGCGAACGTTGATGCGGATGTGGGCACCATCTCTGGAGCTGGAGCGGCCATCAGTGTCAACACGATTGCAAACGCTGTTCGAGCACAAATCTTCGGTGGCCGCTTGAACGCGATCGGAGCACTGATCGTTGCGGCGGATAGTGACGAACGGCTCAACACGTCTACGGGCACAGTCGGTGCCGGTGTCGGATTAGCCGGAGCGATTGCCGTCGATACGATCGAAACGACAACCGAAGCGATCGTCCAAGGAAGCAGCATCGCTTCGCAGGTCAATCAAGATGCGCGGTTTCGACGCGGCGGGAGTTTCAACCCGGGATTCGGTCAGTCGATCACGATCCGCGCCGATGACACGGCAACGCTCGACACGGATTCTGGATCGCTGGCAATCGGCGGATTGGGATCAGGAGCGTCCATCGACGTCGGTGCGATTCGCAATCGAACGGTCGCCGCAGTCGGCGCTGCGACCAAGCTGAGCGCAGCGGGCGATGTCGCCATTCTGTCGCACTCTGATCGCAACATGGCCGCGACCGTCGTGGCCTTCGCTGGTGGCGTATTGGGACTCTCCGGTGCCGTCTCTGTGCTCAGCTTGGGTGCTGGAACAGATGGCACTGCGGCCACCGAATTCAATCACACCGGCGAAGGTCGCCCTGATCAAAGCTTGATCGGACAATCGAATTCGAGTTTGCGAACGCCGAATATCACCGACAGCGTTCGGAACGGCAGCAAGACTTCGCGACTGGCTCAAGCAGCGGGTCAGTCGACAAGCGGCTTACGCAATCAAAACGTGAATGGGGCGCTGCTCACAGTCGCGGGGTCTGACCGAGTGACTTCAGCCTTCGTGGCGGATGCACTCAACGGATTCCTGGCGGCGGACATTGATGCGGGCGGGAACATCACGATCGCCGCCGACAACCTCTACCACGTCGATCAAGCGACGGGAAACGCTTCGATCGGCACGGTAGCCGTTGGAGCGGGCATTGGTGTCGTCAGTGTCAGTAACACGACCGAAGCCTATGTCGGCAGCTTCGGACTACTGACGGCTGGTGGCGATGTCAGCATTCGCTCGACGGACAAGGAAAAGTCGGCGACCGAGTTGACCACAATCGGCGGTGGCGCGGGGACAGTCGCCGTGCTCGCCAACATCGGCACCGTCAACGTGACGAGTCACACGGACGCTCACGTCGGCAATTACGCCACAATTCGTGATGCCAACGCCGTCTCGATCTTGGCCGATCAGCGCGGCAATCTGGATGTTGAGGGACGCGGCTTTAGTCTCGGCCTTGCTGCGGCAGGTGCCGTGATCGTTACGGGCAAACTTGAAGGAGACGTCAGTGCGGCGGTCTTCAACGGAGCTCGTATTGGCACGATCGACTCGGTCAACAGCGTCACTGTCACCGCGAATGGCAATAACTCCGTTCATGCAGATGCCTTTGTTGGACAAGCCGGGACATACGCTTTGCATGACGGTACATCGCGAGCGCTCGTGAGAAACAACGTCGATGCGCATGTTGGCGATGCAGATATCCGTTCGGCGGGCGACGTCTCGGTGTCGGCCAACTCGACGAGAGATGCGAATGCCGATAGCGGAGCGCTGTCGATCGCGTTTGCAGGTGGTGGAATTTCGCTAGCTGAGTCAGAACTCGGCGGTTTGACACGAGCATATGTTGGATCGGGAGCTGATCTCGCCGCGAACAACTTGGCCGTGAATTCCCACGGAATCAACAACGCAGCGTCTGATGCGAAGTCAATCGGAGCGGGCGTCGTTACGGGTAACGGAGCGGTTGCCTCAGCAATCGTGCAGCCGACGATTCAAGCCTTCGTCGGTGACAACGCACGCCTCGTGACGACGCACAACGCGAGAATCACGGCGGACTCGGAAGGAAATGCGAATGCGGAAGTCTTCAATTTAGGCATTGGCTTGGGAGCCGGCGGTGCCAGCGTCTCGACTGCGAGACTGCTGCCACAAGTCTCTGCGACGATCGGTAACAACACGTCGGTGACTTCGAGCGGCGATGTGACGGTTCGTTCTCGTAACAACTTTGTCGGTGGGCCGCAGTCGGACAATAAGGCGTTTGCGAAAGCCAACTCACCGACATTTGGTGGGTTCGTTGGAAATGGTGCGGTGACGGATGCCGTCGCCGAGCCTCAACTCACGACGCAGGTCGGTAGTGGCTCGACAATCAACGCGAACGGATCCGTCTTGATCGCCTCGCAATCGAGCAACATCGCGATCGCCGATAGCGACGCGATCTCGATCGGGCTGCTCGGAGCAGTCGGCGTGAGTGTTGCCGACGCATCTGCAAATGGCTCGACGCGGACGCATTTCAACGGAGCGATCACTCATGCCGACAACGTCGCGATCTTGGCCGACTCGCGGAACGTCGCCCACTCTGATGCAGACGCACCCGGCGGCGGACTGGTCTCGGTCCAAGGAGCGATCGCCCATGCGAACGCGCGGCCGACGATTCAGGCCGATACGGGGAATAACTCATCGGTCTCCTCGGTAGGCAACGTGAGCGTGCTGGCGACAACGACTGGCGAAGCACAAGCAAACGCGCACGGCCTGAGCATCGGATTGTTGGCTCTGGGAGCGACAATCGCCGACGCGATCGTGACCCCGAATGTGAACGCGGTCGTCGGGGCTGGCTCGCATTTATCGGCTGGCGGCGACATCACCGTTGATGCCACGAACAGCGTGACCGGTCCCGGTGCCCGCGCTGAAGCGGAGTCACCTGCTGTCGGCTTGATCGGGATGGGACTCTCACTGGCAACGGCTCGATCCGCCGCGAATGTGGATGCTCATTTGGGGAACGGCACACAGCTTGAAACGGGTCAGTTGATGGCGGTTCGCGCGACGTCGCGAGATCGATCGGATGCTTATGGCGACGGTTTAACGATCGGAATCGTGGCCGCAGGCGGAGTCGGTGCGACAGCGATCGCCGGTCGCAACGAAAACGGATCGGCCACCTTAACCCAAGCTTATGTCGGTGACTTCAGCAACTTGCGAGCTGGGACCATCGTCGTGGAAGCGAACGGCCGCCATGAGGCTCAGGGGATCGCTGAAACCGAAGGTGGCGGATTTATCAGCGCCCATCTGGCAAAGGCAGACGTTCAAGTGCGGCCGGAGATTCGGGCCTTCATTGGTTCGCAGGTGACGGCCACGAGCGCGTTCGACTTCACAGTGCGCTCGACTTCTCGTACTGACGGCGACGCGGTGGCGAACGGAAAGACTGCGGGAGGTCTCGATATCGGCGGAGCGGAATCCGATGTCGAAGTGTTGCCCGTTGTTGACAGCCATGTCGGAGCCAACACGCAGATCACGGCGCACGGCAGCTTCTTCTTGGATGCGAGTCACGGAGCGGTTGGTGACGTTCCAGAGTTACCCGCTTTTGGAGACGGTATCTCGTCGGCGTACACACATGGGGCCGGCGGAGCGCTGATCGGGCTGAAAATTTCGGACGCTCAAGTGACGTTGAATCCCGTCGTCGCCGCACGCATTGATGATTCGGCCGGACAAGGGACGCGGATCGCGGTGGATGGAAACGTGCTGATCACGTCAACCGCTTTGACACAGTCGAGCGCGGCGGCTGAAAACGGCACGGTCGGCGGAATTGCCATCAAGTTTGGAACGGCCACGGTCAACTCAAATGCTCAAAGCACGGCGACCGTGGGCAACAACGCGAACATCAGCGCCGGCGGCAACGTGAATCTCACATCGACGACGACTTTGGCCGCACGCCCGACAGCGCTGGCCAAAGGGGGCGGATTGATCGACGTGGCAGACGCCGAGGCCGATGCGTTCCTTTTCTATCAAAACAATACGCGCGTCGGCTCCAGCGCACAGATCACGGCACATGATGAAGCTCGAATTCAAGCGTTGTCGAACGTGGATGTCGTCTCGCGGGCGACGGCAGACAGCCACGGCCTGGGAAGTGCCAGCAAAGCGCAAGCGAAGGCGATCATCGGCTCGCCGGATCACCGCGCGGTCAACGTCGTCGATGTGCAGGGTCAGGCTCAAGTGGCGGGCAAGTCGGTCGTGCTGCTCGCTGAGTTACCGAGTATCCGAGCTGAGGTCTTTGCGAACACGGATGTGACGGCGGCGGTTGACGTCAACAACGCGGAGACTCATGTTGAGTTTTACGATCCGACTCAAGTCATCGTTCGCGGCGGAGCACACATCACGGGCTATGACCATATTGATGTCGCTGCGCGGATGCCGCACTTGCTGACGAACGCGGATGCGAGATCGAATTCCAGCAGTCTTGTCGCCAGCACAACGGCTGACGCCTACAACGAGACTTCGACTCAGGCGTTCATCACCACGGAAGACAGCGCTCTCTTCACGACACAGAATCTGTTGGTTGAAACGACAATTGATGACAAAGGCTATCTCAGTCATGCCAATGCGGACGGTGGAATCATTGATCTCGGTGGCTTACTGAGTGGTGACATTGATAACGATCACGAACACGGTTCGTTCTCAGCGGCTCGGCAGGTGACGTTTGAAGCCGATGCGGTGCTGTTGCACGCGGGGCCGAAATTGGAGATTGCAGCCGATGGAACTCCGACTGCAGCAGGCAACATCAACTACGACATTCAGGGCCGAGAGATTCATGTCACCGGTTGGGACAATGCCGGCCCGTCAGCCCGGTTCGTCACCAACAAGCTCGTCGGTCACCCGAATTTCGAGTTCACACCGACGTTTGGCTTTGCCACGATCATCAATCATTCGCCGTTGGACTTGGTGCTCGGAACGCTGGGGACGTTGAGCCAGAGCGAGCCGTCAGTCGATATCGCCGCCGAAGATGCGGGAAACTTTGCATTCACGGCGACTCGTAGCGTGCAACCGACGTTGATCGAGTTCGTGCAAGCGGGCGGCGGTGACATCATCGTCGAAGGCTTGATCGACAACCCGCTCGGCGAGACGCGGTTGATCAACAACACCGGCAACATTTTCTCGCGAGGTGAGATCGGCGTCACACGCACGAATTCACTGGAGCTTTTCGCCTACGGCGGTTCGATTGGAACACCCGGTTCGGGTGATATTTTCAAAGCTCAGCTTCTGCACAACGTCGATGCACCAGAACGGTTGAAGGTCTATGCCCGCTATGACGCCCGGATGAGTCTCACAAGCGAGTTGCTCGACCCGAACGTGACGAGCACGACGATCAGCGTTGGCTCGATTCAAGCCGATCGCGATGTCGAGTTGTCTCTTTTACCGACGACGACGGCTCACGAAGTCCCACTGAACGGCGGGCCGGCCCACGCTCAGCGGACCGGCAACGGCGCAGCCGCGATTGCGACGAATCCTTCTGACACTCCGGCTCGCGGAGTGAGCTCCGACAATCGCGAGACACGGACGACGGCGACTTATGCCTTTGCGCTGCTGCAAGCGGGGAACAATCTGACGATCACGACCGCACCGTCGGCGAACGGCACGATTCATGTCGTGGGAACAACGGACTTAACTGGTTCGGGCAAGGTCGATGTCGCGACGAACGGCAATATCACGTTGATAGAGAAGTACGGCGACTTGCGAGTCGGTTTGATCACTTCGACGGCGGGGCTGATCACGCTGACGGCGGATGGATCGATTGTCGATGCGGCGAACGATGCCGCTGCGGATGTCGTGGCGAACAACATTGTGCTGCGAGCAATCAATGGCGGAATCGGCTCGTTCTTCAATCCACTCGATATCGATACGGGAGCGATCAACGGATTACTGACCGCGAGCGCGGCTGGCAGCATCTTCCTCACGGAAACGACCGGCAGCTTAAAGGTCAACGAAGTGACCTCGACGACTGGCTCTGTCTGGCTGACGACTTGGGATTCGTCGGCAACCGGTGAAGATGTCATCGTTGCCGGAGGCAAGCGGATCAGTGCTGGAAACGGCGACGTCTTTCTGCGAGCGGGGGACAACTTGGTTGTGGCTGGGATCGTGACGGCACTCAACACGATTGAACTAGCCAGCGATTTTGGTGACGCCGATCCGGGTGTCGGGTCGTCGATCCAGATCACTCCGACCGGCCGCTTGATCGCTCGGCGAGCGGACCTTTCCGGTGGAAACGATGCCGATGTCGTGGCTGTCACGAATGTCGTCTCAGGGGTCGCGACTCGCATCTTTGGCTTGTCCGGAAACGATCAGATATTCCTCGGCAGCAAGGCCACGCCGTTGGGAAATGCGAATGGAACACTCAATGACATCCGCGCGGCCGTGACCGTCGATGGTGGTTTTGGTTTAGACACGCTGGTGGCGGACGATTCGGGAGATGTCTTTGCGAACGCCGGTTCGTTGAATGCCTCGACGCTGCTTGGCCTGCTCTCCGGCAATGTGTTTTTCCAAGTCATTGAAAAGCTGCTCGTCCAACTGGGACTGGCGAGCGATTCCTTCACGGTTGCTGGAGTGACATCGGGTGTTTCCACCGAAATTCATGGCAACGGTGGCAACGATCAATTCTTCGTCACCGCAGCTCAAACGCCGAATGCCGAATTGAAGCTCTTTGGTGATGGCGGCAATGACTCTTTGTACGGCGTCAACTCGACTCACTCGACTTATTACGGCGGCGGTGCCGGAAACGACACGATCCAAGGTGGCTCGTCTCGCGATTCGATCTTCGGCGGTGCTGATCAAGATGAACTGCATGGTGGCGGCGGCAACGATTTCGTGAATGGCGATGCGGGCAATGACACGATCATGGGTGACATCGGAGATGACGAACTGCATGGCAGCGACGGTAACGATTCGATCTTGGCGGGTGACGGAGCTGATTCGGTCTATGGCGAATCGGGGGCGGACACGATCACGGGTGATGCTGGAGCCGACTTGCTCTTGGGCGGCAACGGTAACGATTCGATCTTGGCGGGTGACGGAGCTGACTCGGTCTATGGCGAGTCGGGGGCGGACACGATCACGGGTGATGCTGGAGCCGACTTGCTGTTGGGCGGCGACGGTAACGATTCGATCGTTGGCGGTGATGACGGCGATACAGTTTCTGGCGAAGCGGGCAACGATTCGATTCGCGGCAATGCCGGAGCGGACATCATCTCTGGTGGCGCGGGAGACGATTCGATCGCTGGCGATGACGGAAACGACTCGATCTATGGCGGTGACGGAAATGATTCGATCGCTGGCAATGACGGCGCTGATGATCTGTTTGGCGAAGCTGGCAACGACACGATCAGCGGTGGTGCTGGAATTGATGTGTTGCAAGGAGGAGTTGGTGACGACTCGCTCATGGGCGATGGCGACAACGATATTGTTTGGGGTGATGTGGCGAGCTTAGGTCGCGAGCAACTCGATCTGACTCGGCCGGAACTGTTCACGACCGCAACGGCGGCTCCCGATTCGGAACCGATGCACGAGAATGGCTATCTCCTGCCGCGCATCGTTCCGGTGATCCTGGCGGGACAATCCATTGATGGATTCGATGATGGCAACGACACGATCGACGGTGGTGCGAATACAGACTTTGTATTCGGTGGCGGTGGAAATGACTCCGTCGATGGCGGTGGCGACAACGACTATGTCGATGGAGGTGCCGGCCAAGACACCGTTCGCGGTGGTACCGGTGACGACTTCGTTCGCGGCGGAAGCAACGATGATGTGCTGCGAGGCGACGCGGGGATCGACCAGCTTTACGGAGATTCCGGATCGGACAACTTATTTGGTGACGCCGGAGATGCAACCGGCAGTCAAGTGGGGCAACGTCTGTGGGGCGGCGAGGGCATCGACTATTTGTGGGCCTATGCTCCGAGCATCAACGTCATGGCCAACGCCTCGCAAACCGGCGACGAGCTGCATGGCGGAGCGGGAGGCGACTGGCTCTACGGGAACCTGCGGCAAGACTTGCTCTTTGGCGAAGCGGGGAACGATTCGATCTTCGGTGATTTTCTTGCGGGACCGAACTATGCGACGAACGATCGTGCGGACATCGACGGCGCGAACGACACGATGTTCGGAGGCAGTGGCGAGGACAAGCTGTATGGAGGTGGCGGCGACGACGTGATGTGGGGCGGTTTTGATTCCGATTGGCTCGAAGGACAAAACGGAAACGACACCGAATATGGCGGCAGTGGCATCGACCTGTTCGTGATGGATGTCTCGCCCGATTATGCCTCGCCGTCGCACGATGTCTTTGACGGGCACGGCGGCAATCAGGCTCTGCGCGACCGCGCTGACGACAATGCGACGGACATTCTGTTGATCGAAGGGACCGCAGCCGACGACAAGATCACGTTGAAGCAACGACCGGGTGTTGCGACCGATTTGCAGGTTGATGATCAATCTGGTCCGGGTGAAGTACGGCATTTGTTTGCAAGCTGGCGAGTCGCTCCCGATGCGAGAAATCCGCATGGCACGCCGCTTGTCGAACAATTCCGTATTTCTGGGCTTGGTGGCGACGACAACATTTCGTTTGCCACGGGAGAAGACTCGCTCGACTTCTCGGCGATCACGGATCGGACGGAAGATTGGGTCGGCGTGATCGACGGCGGGCCGGGAAACGACACCTTGCGCGGGACCAACAGTCGTGATCGGTTGGATGGCGGCTTCGGTAGCGACGTGATCTATGGCTTTGCCGGAGACGACCAACTTTGGGGCGACGGCGGGCCGGGGCAAGGTGATCCCAATTCCGATCACGACACGCTCTATGGAGGCCAAGGGAACGACGATCTCTTGGGCGGACAGGGGACGAATGTGTTGTCCGCGTGGTCGTTTGATCCGAGTTCCATTACGGATCAATTGCACTTCGCCTTGGGACAGAAGTCGGTGACGTCTTCAAACGGCACAACGACAACCCTGATCAGCAGCTTGCCGGTTCCTGCCAACGGAGTGATGCAAGGCGATGCGCGGTTCTCACTGCAAATCGGGAATGCCGCCGCGAAGACGGTGGTCGTAACGGCGACTGACACTGCGGACAACGTTTCGATTTCTAATCTGACGTCCAACAATCAATCGACGACGAATTTGATTGCGGACCTCAACTCCGCATTGATCGCGGCTGGTTTCGGTACTGCACAATCGCCAGAAATCATCGCCGGGCAAGATGCTCAGGGACGCATCACTCTGACTCGCAACAGCTCGGCCGTGATGACCGTTTCGGCGATTGGTCAATTCGGGGTGTTCGCCGATCCGAATGGGACGCTGCACAACGACAATGGGACAGCCAATCAGAAGCTGGAAGACACTGGTTTGAATCGAATGCTCGGTGGCACAGTGCAAGATTTCTTGTACGGCGGCACGGGACTCGACTTCATGTACGGCACGGACAACTCCGACGCGAACCGAGTGGACGAACTTTACAACCAGCGTGGCGAGTTGTTTGTGAACGCCGATGGTGGTGTCGCCGGAGACGAATGGAAGGCGTACGCAAAATCGACGAACAAAGTTTGGTACTACAGCGGCACCAACAAGAACGATCAGATCAACGTCGATTTCGTGACCGAACCAGGAAGCGTGCTTTCGGGACATCACCTGATTACTCGGCTGACGGAGAACAGCGGAGCGTTCACGTTCGATGCTCAAGTGCAACTCGACTTCAACGCGACCGACAGCAGCGGCAATCGTATTTGGAATCCGACCGACAATTACTTCGGCGTGGCGCTGACCGGTTCCGAGGCGGCACCTGAGAACGGTCACCTTTCCGGCGATGCCAGTTTTGTGTTGCATCTGGATGGCAATGACCCGGTGATGGTCAACGTGACTCAGGCATCGACACAGTTGAACCTCACGAGACGCGATTTCGTCGCCGACGTGAATGCCGCCCTGAAGGTCGCCCATCTGGATGACAAAGTTTCCGCGCGATTGTCGAACGGAGCGATCAGTCTGACGCGAGTCGATGATCCGGCGAATGCGAACGGCAGCCAGTTCTTTGTCACGGATACGAACAGCATTGCTCGTGACGAACTGCATTTTGCCGATGATCAAACAGCGGCGGTCGGCTTCGTCGGTTCGCAAGGGCTGACGAGTTTACTGCCGCCGGAAGGTGATTTTCTGGCGATCATCGTCGATGCGTTGGACGGCGACGACCACGTCGTCGTCGGGCCGACCGTCACGAAAACGGTCTGGGTCGATGCAGGGAAAGGTGACGACCGAGTCGAATTCACTTCGGGACGTCCCATCCTGACGGACGTGACCGAGACCAAGACGGGAGTTCGCAATGACTCGCGCACGAATGCGTTTGATTTGAGCCAGGAAATTGGCGGCGCAATCAGCGGCAATCGTCGCTTCACGGGACTGACGATCGACAGTCCCATCGACGAAGATTGGTATAAGTTCCGATTGGCCTCGGCTCCCACATCGGCGGATGCCATCACCGTGACGAGCTTGTCGGCCGATGATCGCATGACGATTGAGCTGACCGATGCGCCGGGCACCGTGTTGAAATCGCTTCTGCCAATCGGCGGCGGAGTGACCGCGAATGGCGGTCGGATTTCGCTCACGGACTTCACGGCCCCGTTGCAGGCTGGAGTCGATTATTTCCTGCACATCAAGACGGACTCCGTGCCGACGGTCTATCAAATTGAGTTCTCGTCCAAAGATTGGGCGGGAGAGAATCATTCGCAGTCGGCGGCTTATCCATTGCTGACTTTGTCAAGCTTGGGACTCGTCACCGATTTGTCGCTCGCTGGGGGTGAAGCGGATTGGTTCCAAGTCACTCTGGATGCGAAAGGAACCTCGAAGGATCACATTGACCTGACGAGTCTCGCAGGAGCGGCAGTGACATTGACGCTACTGACGTCGGATGGAATCGAAAAGAAGTCTGTCGACACGGCGATCACGAGCAGTTCGCGATTGGAGTTGAAAGACGTCGAGGCGGGGACGTACTTCTTCAAGATCAACCGGGATCCGTCGGCCACGTTGTCGTTCGCGCAATACGAATTCTCAGTTGCCGTGAGCGACACGCCGGGCACGCTCGTCTTGCCGACGGAAGCGACGGTCTCGGAAACGAATCTTGCCGGTGGTCCGCAGAAACTCTTGCGACGCGATATCTTGATCGGCGGCGACGGGAACGACGTGCTGCGAGGCGGATCATGGGAAGATTGGATCTTTGGCGGCGCGGGGAACGATGTGCTGTCGGGAGGCTTTGATCGACAGGCTCAAGATTTGATTTGGGGCGGAACCGGCGACGACATCTTCCAGATTCTGCCGGACGATCTGCCGCTGCTGAAGACAGCGTCGCGATCGCTGACGGTTGGGTCAGCCCCGACATATTTGCCGACATTCAGCGATCGGTTCGATGGTCAAGCAGGGAACGATGAGGTCTTGTTCTTGGGTGGCGACACCGATTCGGCGGGGCGAGTTGTCCCGGACAATGTCGCGGTGCGCTACAACACGTTGTTGCATCGATACGAAGTCAGCAGCCGCATTTGGGACACACAAGCTCAGCAGTTTGTGCTCGATCCGCGCAGCAACGCGACGCAAGCGGTCTATCGGCAGTCGTATGGCTACTTCACGGTGCCGTTGGTCAACGATGTGCCGACAGTCGAGTCATTCGTCATCGACACACGCGGTGGCAATGACGAAGTCCACGCTGATCCCGGTTACTTGATCGACGGCAGCGAATGGGGCTTTGCTGCGGAAGCTCGGCCACAACGCGGAGCACTCGCAGACATCATCATTCGCGGAGGCGTTGGAAACGATCGACTGTTCGCTGGAGCAGGGAACGACAGCATCGACGGTGGCACAGGGAACGACGTCATCAAGGGTGGTGGCGGAAACGATCAACTCAACGGCGGCGACGGCAACGATTGGATCGCCGGTGGAGCCAGCGACATCCCGCCTGATCGCTATGAGTTCTCCAGCACGACTGGCAACGGCTCGAACGACGATCCGCAATTCGCCTCGTTGCTCACCGAGGACTTCCGACCGCTCATCGTTGGGCAAGATGTCACGATCAGTGGTCTGAACCTGACTCGCGGCGATGCGGGTGATTGGTACTTGCTGAAGACTCCCGAAGCGATGAAGAAGTTAGGAACGACGGCCACCGCCGTGTTGAACCTCGACATGATCGGGCTGAGCTACGCGAACGATGTTGTTGGAACTCCGTTTGCCGGACGGCTCAACGCGAACAGTAATCTGCTGCGTCGCAATCCGATCTCGCTGTTCGCGGGACAGGACACCGATCCGACGTCCGGTGTGAAAGTGGTTCCCGTCGAGCAATTCGCGGGTGTGCCGGATTACTACCTAGTTCACGTCAAGAATGTGTTTGGGATTCCGAGTGGCGAAACTCAGTCGGAAGCAATGGGTGAGTACACGCTGACCTTCAAGGCATCTGCCGGGCTGAGCAAGACGGCTGATGTTTCCGCCACGACGGAGCTGGGACATATCACTCCAAGTAACCCATTGGACGAGCCGGTCGTCATCTCTGCGGGTGATTTGAATGGAGATGGCTACGCCGACTTCATCGGAGGCCGCAGCTACGACGGATCGAATACGAACTTGCGTGTCTATTTCGGAGCCGCGTCGGCAACCTCCGCGAATTTGCAGCGGCATGAAGTGACACTCGTTGTTCCAGGCTTCATGAGCGAGGACTCGCTGTCGCAAGTGAGCGTTCCCGTGGCGGGTGATTTCAACGGAGATGGCTTGGGGGATTTGGCATTTCTCGTGAATGACAACGTTTCTCTGAATCACTCGCAGACCGGTTTGTATTTCGTGCTGGGGCGTCGCGAGGGTTTTGGCGTGATTGGATCACAAGCCGTTCCGGCCAATGGCAGACTCAGTGGCACGACCACATTTGATCTGATCGTCGATGGTCTTTCGCAGCAGACCGTCACGCTCGATGCGTCGGCCACGGCCAACGATCTGACTCGTGCGGATTTCGTCGCCGATGTGAATGCCGCGTTGAACGATGCGGGGCTGAGCGATCGAGTTGTTGCCGACTTAATCGACAACCATCTGCGATTGGAGTTGTTGCGCGGTCAGTCGTTGGAGATCGTTGTTCCATCGCTCGCGACAAACTTGATGGCGACACAGCTTGGCTTCATGGATGGCCAGCGCAATGCCTGGGCCGCGCCGGTGGACGTTATTACCAAGGCCGACGTTCGGATTCAGGACGCCGCGTTGTCAGGAAACGGCTATGTAGCCATTTCCAATGCGGGTAACGTGAACGGCGATGTCAACGTCGTGGGCATCGACGACATCGCCATTGGCAGCCGAAATCCCAACACGGGACTGGGGACCGTCTTTGTGATCTCCGGCCAAGCGAACTGGAAGCCGACTCACTCGATCTTCACCGCCGATTTCACCGATCGAACGGGAACCGCGGCCGATCTCGATCACTTCACGCTCGACAACATGCCGCCATCTGCGAGCTATGACACGGGACTGTGGCACACGTCGGACGGTCGGCAATCCACGGGGATCAGCTACACGCTGACTCAGCCAGACTATGCGAACGACTTGAATGCTGCCATCGTCAAGTCGGGGAACAAAGTCTTGGACAATGTTGATGATGGCTTTG
>JAYVQJ010000956.1:0-4548 GCA_043777235.1 Planctomycetia bacterium | reverse complement strand
TTCTAGAAGACAAATCTCGGCAATCGACTCTGTTCGCGATGTTGCGTCGTCACGAAAGGGGTGCCTTTCCTCGGATCGTCTTCTCTGTGCCCTCTGTGTCTCTGTGGTGAGTCAAAGCTTTTATCACCTTTGAATAACGAGCCGTCCGTGCCGCACGCGCGATGCCGGTTGCGTTTCGAGAGCGGTGTCGGATAATCCGGCCTCGTGGATTTCTCAAACGGCCGAGGAGAATTTCGATGTCGCTCACACCGCGCAAAATCATTGGTTGTGTCATCGGTTTCGGATTGTTGGCGTCGTTCGCCGCGCTGCGCTTCACGTCGGCGGAAGACGCCAAGCCGGTGGCGAGCAAACCACAGGAATTGAAAAGCACCGCACACGTCGAGGGCTTTGAGAACTGGGCCACGAGCGTCACGTTCTCTCCCGATGGAAAAACATTGGCGATGGGAACTCACAACGCCGTGCGCTGGTTCAACGTTGCCGAGAAGAAGCCCGGTGCTGTTTGGAAAACCGGCAGCGGTTATGTGAAGTCGCTGGCGTTCTTGCCGGGCGGCGAGAAGCTCATCGTCGGAAGTTATCAATCGCTGAGCGTGTGGGACGTCGCAAGCGGTTCAAAAGAACGAGACCTGCCGAAGCATCGCGGATTCATCACGTCGCTGGCGATCTCACCCGACGGAAAACTGTTGGCGACCGGTTGCGATGACGAGGCGGCTCGGCTGATTCGGATCGAAGACGGAGCGTTATTGAAGACGCTCGAACATGATCGCGATCCGGTGCAGTGCGTCGCGTTCTCGGCGGACGGAAAAACGTTGGCGACAGCGGCCGGCGATGAGACGCGAGTCACTCGGCCGGGCATTGCCAAGTTGTGGGATGTCGAATCGGGCAAGCTGGTCCGCGACTTCGAGGGGATGACGAAGGTCGCCATGTCGGTCGCCTTCGCCGAAAAGGACACGAAGTTGATCGTCGGATCTGCGGACGAAAAGGCGTATGTGTTCGAGATCGAATCGGGCAAACCGCTCGGCTTTTTCGGTGGGCACGGACGGCCGGTGAATTGCATCGCGATGAGTCTCGACGGAGAGATCGCGATCACCGGGAGCGGCGGACGGGCGAAGGGGAAGAACGAACTCAAAGTGTGGCGCGTTGCCGACGGCGATGTGCTCGGCACGGCTGAGGAACACGAGGCGAAGATCGCGGCACTCGCGTTGTCACCCGACGGCAAGACCGTCGCGACGGCCAGTCACGACAACAGCGTGCGTCTGTGGGATGTGTCGCTATCGAAGCCGACTGGCTCGCAACCGGCGTTGACGTCGGTCGCGTCGAAGCTCGCTGAAGGACTCGCAAATCTCGCGCAAGCGGAGAAGGCCGCCGAGGCGAAAGCCGCGACCGCGAAAGAGGCTGAGCCGAAACCGCTCAAGGTCGGCATCATCGGCTTGGACACGTCACATGTGATCCACTTCACGAACATTCTTAACGGTGACAAGCAGCGGCCCGAAGCGTTCGGCAGCCGGATGATCGCTGCGTATCCGAAGGGCAGCCCGGATATCGAATCGAGCGTCATTCGCGTTTCCAAACTCACGGAAGAGGTGAAAGCCAAAGGGGTCGAGATTGTCGATTCGATCGAAGAGTTGGCGAAGCGAGTCGATGTCGTGTGTCTCGAAACGAACGACGGCCGGCCGCACTTCGAACAACTCATTCCGGTCCTCAAAGCGGGCAAGCCCTGCTTCATCGACAAGCCGATCGCCGGATCGCTGACCGATGCGGTCGCGATCTTTGAGGCCGCGAAGAAGTACAAGGTGCCAGTCTTCTCGTCGTCATCGCTGCGGTTCGGCAAGAACACGCTGGCCGTGCGAGCCGGATCGCTCGGCAAGATCAGTCGCTGCGAAACGTCGAGTCCAGCAAGTTTGGAGAAGACGCATCCTGATTTATTCTGGTACGGCATTCACGGAGTCGAGTCGCTGTTCACGGTGATGGGGACCGGCTGCGTCTCGGTCAAGCGCGGCAAGACGCCCGACGGCATGATCGAAGTCATCGGCCAATGGCCGGATGACCGCGTCGGAATCTACCGCGAAGGCAAAGGCTATGTCGGCAAAGCCGTCGGCGAGAAAGGTGAAGGCCCGGTTGGCAGCTACGACGGCTACGAACCGCTGCTGTTCGAGGTGCTCAAGTTCGCTCACTCTGGCCAACCGCCGGTCAGCGAAGCCGAGACGCTCGAAATCTACGCCTTCATGGAAGCCGCCGACGAAAGCAAACGCCAGAACGGCGCGAGCGTGACGCTCGAAAGTGTGATGAAGAAGGCTCGTGCGGAAGCGGCGGTGAAAGTGCAGGCGTTGAAGTGATCAAGATCGTCGATTACGGAATGGGGAATCTTCGCAGCGTGCAGAAAGCCTTCGAGAAGCTCGGTCACGCGGCGGAGATTTGCGATCAGCCGTCGCAACTGAGCGACGCCGACAAATTGATCCTGCCCGGTATCGGCGCGATGCGCGATGCCATGCGCGAATTGCAGCGGAGAGAACTGATCGCTCCGATTCTGGATCACGTCGCCAATCAAAAACCACTCTTGGGAATCTGCCTCGGCCTGCAATTGCTGTTCGACGTCAGCTACGAAGACGGCGAATGGCCGGGACTCGGCATCATCCCCGGCAAGGTCGTCCGATTTCAGAATCAGCCGGGGTTGAAGATTCCGCACATGGGCTGGAATCAGTTGCAAATCATCGGCGAGCCGGCCCTGTTGGCGAACATTCCGCGCGATGCTCATTTTTATTTCGTCCACAGCTATCACGTCGTGCCGACCGATCGCAGCGTCGTGATCGCGGAGACCGTTCACGGCGAACGTGTCGTCGCCGCGATCGGTCGAGGCAATCTTTGGGCGACTCAATTTCACCCAGAGAAAAGCCAAAAGCACGGCTTGCAGTTGCTGGCCAACTTCGCGGCGATGTGATGTGGTTGTGGTTCTCGAATGGAGAGCGATCTCGTGCCAAATCCGTTTCCATCGCCGATCACGCTGTCGGAGGAACGCTCAAGGCTTCGGCGAGTCGTGAAGATCGCTCGTGGATTCGGCTTTGTTGGAAAAGTGGACTACCAACACGTTCGGACTCTTTCCGGTGGAGCACAGTTCGGATTGGGAACCAAGATCGAAGACGACATGTTGGTCGTTTCGGCGAGGGCTTTTGAACGCGATGCGGATCTCGCCGAGTTCTCATTGGAAGCGATCATCGCCCACGAATGTGGTCATTAAGCCGTCCTGCGACATGCCAAAATACGATCTCGTCTTCCGGCCCAATTGCCACTGGAATCCGAAGAAGTCTTGGCATCCTTGATTGGTTCCCTGTTGGTCTCGGAAATCAAAGATCGCGACAACCTCATCATGAAAGCTGTCTTTGACGAATTGGAGTGCGGCGTTCCGGAAGCATCTGCGATACCATTGGCCCACGACCTCAGAAATGTGTTGGAGAGACTTTTATGATCGGAAATAAATCTCTGGCCGAAATCCGCAAAGAAGTCTTTGAGCGACTTGGTGCGGCTGGAATTGGCCCCGAAGCATTTCAGCAGATGCTGGATCAATTGAAGCCATCCAAGCGAGTTGGAAATCCAGCGGCGGTCAAAGCGCTCGTGAAGTTTGCAAAGCCGATCCGTGCCAAGAGACGCACTGTCACGAAGTCACGCGGTTGAGTTTCCAACCGGACATACGAGAAGCCTTCATGTCCTGGCGAATTCACTGGGTCATTTTGAAGACCTCCATCTCGGAACGGTTCGTGTATCGCGGGGACTTCGCGTTCGCGACGTTGTTGCGGTTCATGCCGATCGTCACGCAGGTGTTCTTGTGGAGTGCGATCTTCGCGGCCGGGACGTCGCACGAGCGGAAGGAACTCAACGGCTACACCTACGCCAACATGGTGGCGTATTACCTGCTGGCGATGGTCGGCCGAGCGTTTTCGTCGATGCCGGGTCTCGCCAGCGGGATCGCTCGCGAAGTTCGGGACGGAACGGTCAAGAAATATCTCACGCAGCCGATCGACATGCTCGGCTACCTGTTCTGGCACCGAGTCGCTCACAAGCTGGTCTATTATTTCATCGCACTGGGTCCGTTCGCCTTGGTCTTCTGGCTGTGCCGAGATTACTTCAGCGGCTGGCCGGATGCGTTCACGATTGTGGCGTTCGTCATTTCGCTGGAGTTGAGTTTTCTGGTCGGATTTCTGCTCGAAGCGTGGATTGGCCTGAGTGCGTTTTGGTTTTTAGAGGTCAGCTCGCTGCTCTTCATCTACATGATGATCAACTACTTTTTGTCGGGGCACATGATTCCGTTGGATTGGTTGGGACCGATCGGCTATTGGGTTCGGTACTTTCCGTTTCAATACCTGGCGTACTTTCCGGCGGCGATCATGCTGGGAAAATACGATCACTCGCAATTGGTCACCGAACTGGCGATCGAGGCGGCTTGGGTCGTCGTGCTGTTTGTGATGTGCCGAGTGACATTGGCTCGCGGCGTGCGGAGATACGGAGCGTTTGGAGGTTGAATGCTCCAAGAAATGGGCGAGCCGGGCGGCGTTAGCC
>JAYVQJ010000955.1:0-4560 GCA_043777235.1 Planctomycetia bacterium | reverse complement strand
CGGCGCGTACTCCGACGGACGCCGGCCCGATTCGGTCACGTTTAGTTCTCCCGAAGAGGACGCTCAGCGGCGCGACTTCACGATCAACGGGATGTTCTTCGATCCGCTCGAACACAAAGTGCTCGACTTCGTCGGAGGCGAACGGGATCTGAGCCAAGGCTACATCCGCGCGATCGGCGATCCGCACGCGCGGATGCGTGAAGACAAACTTCGCATGTTACGAGCCGTCCGATTCACCGCTCACCTGGAATTCGGCCTCGCTCGCGCGACCAAGGCCGCCGTCACGGAAATGGCTTCGCAGATTCACGCCGTCAGCGCGGAACGGATCGCCGCCGAGCTTCGCCGCATGTTGACCGACCCGCATCGGCACGTCGCGATCGAGTTGGCCGATGAAGTCGGACTGCTCCGCGAGATTCTTCCCGAAGTCGTGGTCCAGAAGTCAGTGGCCGTGAGTCAGAGTTCCGACGAATCTCTTTCGACAGACGAAGGTCCGAGGCCAAAGGCTGCTGTCTCATTTAATCTCAGCCCGCAGTTGTCAGCCCTGCGACTGTTGCAGCAGCCGTCGTTTGAGTTGGCGTTCGCGGTGCTACTGCTCGGCGTCTCGAATGTCGAAGTGATCTGCCGTCGATTGAAGTTATCCAACGAAGAACTCGATCGCACCGCGTGGCTCGTGCGGAATCAAAACACTTTGCGAGAGGCGGAATCGCTCAGCCTTGCGCGTCTGAAGCGATTGCTCGCGCATCCGTTCCGCGACGACCTGCTGGCACTCACGCGAGCCACGTTGCTGGCCGAGCAAGCTGAACTGCATCCCGTACTATTCTGCGAGCAGTTTCTTGAAACGACCCCGGCCAAAGTTCTCAATCCCCCGCCACTGGTCACTGGCGAAGATCTCATCGCGCTCGGCCTCAAGCCCGGCCCGCCGTTCAAGCAGTTGCTCGAAGAGGTCCGCGACGCGCAGCTCAACGGCGAGCTGACCGACTGCGACACCGCGCTGGAATGGGTGCGGCAGCGGATCGGCGAAAAGTAGTGCGACGCGTGTTGGTGGTTCGACCGGCAAGGCGGTCTTAAATCATCAGCCTTTCTCCGTCAGCAAACGATTTGACGAGCGGACGGGAACTGACGAGACACTACGGCTGGAACACATCAATTAACCGCATCCAAACTTTCGATTCTCGTACTGAAGTCGCTCCCCTCATTGCCCGAGCGTCGTTGCCCGGCGACTCGACAGACAACCTGAGACTCGGTTGACTACGCCCTCATGGAAACCACACGGCAGCAGCGGCTCGCGGAATTCGTGGATTGGACGTCGCAGCACATTTGCGGCGACGAAAAGGGCGAGGCGCAGATTTTCCTGGACCGACTGTTTCAGGCATTTGGTCAGCCGGGAGTGTTGGAGGTTGGTGGTCAGACCGAATTCCGAATTCGCAAGAGCCAAGAAGATGGTGGCGGGACCGCGTTCGCAGATTACGTTTGGAAGCCGGTCGTTCTCATCGAAATGAAGAAGCGCGGCGAGAAACTCGGCCGGCATTATCGGCAGGCGTTTGACTATTGGATTCGGCTCGCCCCGAACCGGCCCAAGTATGTCGTGCTCTGCAATTTTGACGAGTTCTGGGTCTACGACTTCGACAGCGCGCAGATCGACACACCTTTGGACGTCGTCAAACTGACCGACCTGCCGGAGCGATTTGGGCCGTTGGCGTTTTTGTTTCCGACGAACGAAAAGCCGGTCTTCGGCAACGATCACGAAGCGGTCACGCGCGAGGCGGCAGATCGGCTGGCCGCGTGTTTCAACCACCTGATCGCGCGGGGCATCGAGCGGCCGTTGGCTCAGCGGTTCATTCTGCAAATGCTGGTGTCGATGTTCGCGGAGGACATCGGGCTGTTGGACAAATACTTTGTCACGCAGTTGCTCGACGAGTGCCAACGCCCGGCCGACAGCTACGACCTGCTGGGCGGTCTGTTCGTCGAGATGAACACGCCGGGCAAGACGCCGGGCGGGCGATACAAGGGAGTCAACTACTTCAACGGCGGCCTGTTCGCCGAGCCGGCGCGGATCGAACTGGACTACGACGAACTGCAACTCTTGCGAGTGACGACCACGAAGGACTGGTCCAAGGTGCGTCCAGAAATCTTCGGCACGCTGTTCGAGCATTCGTTGAGCCCGGTCGAGTGGCACAAGCTGGGAGTCCACTGCACACCGCGAGCGTATGTCGATTCCGCGTGCGGCAGCGGAAATTAATTGATTAAGACAACTTACCTCAGTGCGTGAATGCGAGTGGTGCGAACGACTTGATGGAACGCTACAACTTGCGGCATGGCAAAAAAGCAGACAGCAACGAATTCAACCAGCGAAAATCAGGATGTGCGGTACTTCCGCCTGATCCAGCAAGCGTTGGCGGTTTGCAAGAATTATCGTCCGAAGTTCGGCCAAGGAAGCAAAGCTGGACTGACACTTGACGACTTCCAAACGCTCTATCGAGGCGATCCGTTCTACACTTGGTTCGGTCTCGATTCACCGTTGCTCTATGCGGCTCACAAAGCTGCGGGAGGCATGACGTCGGTTTATCGGCAGATCGGCACTGGCTGCGAACGGTTGTTCCAACAATTACTGCAAGACACGCTGGGACTGAATCCCGAACAGGTGGCATGGTCGTACTTGGTTCCCGGTTCCGACGGGAAGCAACGCAAGCTGTCTCTCGACGGACGCATTCCACTGTCGGCGATTCCCGATGCCGCGGCGGCAGATCGAGTACGGTTGTGGCTGCGTGACGCAGCCAATGCCGTCAAGGTCTCGAAGAAAGTCGCAGCAACATTGGAAGGGCCGGTTTTCGAGGTTCGGCAAGGCTACAAGAGCAAAGATGCGAAACGCCAAAACGCTGACGTCGGCAATGCCGCAAACGCTTACGCGAATTCGTACTTGCCGACCGTCGTGCTGCTTTCCTCTCAAATCGACGATGACATTTCGGAGCGATACGCTCGCGCTCAGTGGCTCATTCTGCGAGGCTCACTGTCAGGCTCGTCGTTGCAGTCCACATACACGTTTGCTCGTGAAGTCCTGGACTACGACTTGGCGGGGTTCTTCACTCGCAACGCTGCTCGTATTCGAGCGGAAGTCGAAACTGTGATTGAGGCGCTACTGTCATGACGACTGAAATCGCGGACAAATATCTGGCCAATCTCGCCGCTGGTGACAACCGACGACAGAAGGCTCACCTGACTTTTCGCGGCAACGTGAAACGCGGGCGTCACGGTTGGGTGCGTTTAACGCCGGCGTATTCGTTGCACGTCGTCAACGAGATTCTGGCCAACACACAACGCGACGAACTGATCCTTGATCCATTTTCCGGCACAGCCACGACCACACTGGCGAGCGTCACTCAAGGTCTCCGAGCACATTCGGTGGACGTGAATCCGTTCTTGGTTTGGCTGGGCAATCTCAAGGTCCAGCAGTTTGCTCCGTCCATCGCAGAGGAACTTCGCACGCACGGCCGGCGAATCGCCAAGGCCATCAAGAGTACCGGGAAGTCGCGTTGGACTCCGAACTTGCACCAGATTGAGAAATGGTGGGCTCAAGAAACTTTGTTGCTGCTGGCGGACCTCTTCGCCAGGGTCAGCGAGTGCGACGCTTCAGGGACTGCTGTTGATTTGCTGAAGATCGCTTTTTGTAAAGTGATGATCGCGACCTCCAACGCGAGCTTCGGTCATCAGTCGATGTCCTTCAAAAAACCGCGACAAGTTGAGCAAGCGCAGCGAACATTGTTCGCGGAGTTGGAAAGCGGCGGCCAAGCGGATGTCGCACACCTGTTTGTCAAAGCCGTTGACGAAGTCGCTGAGGGATTGGCGTCAGAGACGCCCACGGCCCGTGGCGAAGTCTTCTTGGGTGACTCGCGGCATCTCGACAAAGTGCTGAAGAAGTCGGCGTACTCCACGGTCATTACTTCGCCGCCGTACCCGAATCGGATGAGCTACATCCGCGAACTGCGACCGTACATGTATTGGCTGGGCTTTCTGGAAAGTGGCCGACAAGCCGGCGAACTCGATTGGCAGGCCATCGGCGGCACGTGGGGCTGCGCAACGAGCAATCTTTCCGACTGGCAACCGGCCAACGGCGAAGTGGCTTTTCCACACTTCGACGACATCGTCGCCGCCATCTCACAGGAAAACCCACTGCTCGGCAAATACGTTCATCGCTACTTCGACGACATCAAGCTGCATTTACAAGGCCTGAGAAAAGTCATGACGCCGCATGGTCGCTGCTTCTATATCGTCGGCAACTCAAAGTTCTACGACACAATGTTGCCGGTCGAAGAAATCTATGCCGCGCTGTTCGAGGATGCCGGCTTCACCGATGTCGGATGGAAGGCGATCCGCAAACGCAACTCGAAGAAAGAACTCTTTGAGTACGTCGTTCATGCCACCACTCCATGAAATCGTGAGGTGCGGTGCGTGCGTGCCGCGGCGCTCGCGAAGATCACCGGCGGCTTGCGCGCGGTCTATCGCACGCTGGAGTTGCCCGGCGCGAATCCCTTGAAAGACGCCCACGCCACGCTCGACGCCGCC
>JAYVQJ010000954.1:0-4567 GCA_043777235.1 Planctomycetia bacterium | reverse complement strand
GGATCCATTTTTTTGGGCAAGGCGAGTACTTCGATGGTGACGGCGCTGTCACCGTCGTATTTCCAGGTGGGAATTTCGACGAGGTCGTCAACGCCGTCGAATTCCAAGGCGGCAATCGTTGAAGCCGGGACCGCTTCCGTCGCCTTGAAGAATCCGTGTTCGCTGTAGATGGCGCACCACGGCATCGCCTTCGCCAGTTGTTTGACGCCGTCGGCGGTGAACTTGGTCTCAGAAATGTGGAGAGCGACGAGTGACTTCATCTGGCTCAGACTGGGGACCGAGGCGTCTGAGATCTGCGTCCCCACGAGTACGAGTTCCTTCAAGCTCTTCGATTGCGAGAGGCCTTTCAGACACCGATCGCCCAGCGGCGTGTGTCTCGCCTCCAAAATCTCAAGGGCGAGAAACTGACCGAGAGCGATGCCGCACTCGTCCGTAATTTGCTGGCAACCGGCCAGTGACAAAAACCGCAACGTGCGTGACTTGGACAAGTCCTGCAAGGCACGGTCACCGATCAGTGTTCGGCTCGCTTCCAAGTAATCCAGGTTGGGGAATTGAGCAAGAGCAGCGCCGCACGCGTCAGTGAGTTGCGGACAACTAATAACGAGCAAGGACCGCACGCTTTGTGACTTCGACAAGTCCTGCAAGGCGCGATCACTCATTGGTGTCCCGGACAGGTCCAAATGACCAAGTTTGGGAAAGTGAGCGAGAATAGCGCCGCACTCGTCATCGAGTTTCTGGCAACGGTTCAGGCCCAGATGTCCCAGATTTGGCAACTTCGACAGTTCCTGCAAAGTCCGTTTGCCAATGCCGGTATCGGCCACACTCAGATTCCCGAGCGAGGAAAGTTGCGCTAAGGCGGGGCCGCATTCGTCAGTGAGTTCGCCACAACCATTCAGACTCAGCGCATGCAACAATCGCAAATTCTGAAGTTGCGAGAGAGACTGGCTGGTGATCGGCCGACCGCTAAGACTCAAGACCGTCAGACTCGAAATCTGACCGATCGTGGCCAGCCCCTCTGACGTGACTGACGTATGGTCCAAATTCAGCGAGTATAAAGAACGGCACTTGAGCAAGGGCAGCAAGACTCGATCCGTGACCTTCGTTCCCTGCAAGTTCAGGCTATAGAGTTGTGGAAGCTCGCCAATGCCCAACATCCCCTGGTCGCCAATTTCGCAACCACGAAGCGACAAGTTGTAGATGGACGGGAACGCAGAGAACTGCGTGAGGTCTTTGTCCGAAATCGGTCGTCCGTCGAGAACGATGGAGATCACTGGCTTGCCGCTCGCCAGTGCCTCCGCCGTGCTGTGAACTCGTTCGGGACCTGCCCGCTGTCCGACAGCCACTTGCGCCCCGGCCGAGAACAGCCAATCCAAGGCTTTCACAGCAGCGGTCGCTTCCGTCGCCGCGAAGAATCCATGATCGCTGTAGATGCTGCACCACGGCATCGCCTTCACCAGTTGTTTGACGCCATCGGCGGTGAACTTGGTCTCACCGATTCTGAGAAAGATCAGCGACTTCATCTGACTCAAGCTGAGGATCGCGGCATCGGTCGTCTGCGTATTTGTAAGAATGAGATACGTGAGGCTTCGCGACTTCGACAAGTCCTGCAGCGCACGATCGTCGATCGCTGTAGAAATGGCCGACAGAGACGTCAGTGCGGGAAATTGTGCCAGAGCCGCGCCACAATTGCTGGTGAGTTGTAGGCAGCCGGTAATGTTCAGCGATTGCAGCGTTCGCGACTTCGACAAGTCCAGCAGACTGCGATCGTTGATCAGAGTCAGCTCCAGATTCACAATACTCAGCGCGGGAAACTGAGCGAGCACCAACCCGCATTCATCCGTCAGTTGCCTGCAACTGTAGAGGTCCAGTTGCCGCAGCGTTGGCGACTTCGACAAGTCCCGCAGGGCACGATCACCGATCTTGCCTCCTCTAAAAGCCAGAACCTGCAATGCGGAAAATTGAGCGAGCGTCGCACCGCACTCGTCCGTGAGTTGCAAACCCCCCAGTGTCAGTTCCGTCAACTGGCTCAACTTTTGAAGGTGCGTGAGGGACTGATCGGTGACCGGAAGTTGGTCCAGAGTCAACACCCTCAATCCCGAAAGCTGCCCGATCGTGGCCAACCCCTCGGAAGTGACCTGCGTGGCGGCCAAATTCAATTGTGCCAACGAACGACACTTGAGTAGCGGCGTCAATCCCCGATCCGTGACCTTGGTTCCCTCCAAGTTAAGAGTCTGAAGCTGAGGAAGTTCCACGATCTGTGCAACTCCCTTGTCCCCGATCTCGCAATTGATAAGCGACAAGTTGTAGAGGGACGGGAACGCAGAGAGCTGCGCAAGGTCTTTGTCCGAAATCGGTCGCCTGTCGAGAACGATGGAGACCACTGGCTTGCCGCTCGCCAACGCTTCCGCCGTGGTGTTCACGTCCACGACGGATCCCTGCTGCCCGACGCTCACCGTCGCCCCAACCGAGAACAGCCAATCCAAGGCTTTCTTCTCGGCGACATCTTTGGACTGGCCGGTCTTCACCGTCTCCGTGGTGGCACCGTTGACCTTGGACAGCTCGCGATAGCCAAGCAACTCCTTGCCGCGCATGGCCCGCACTCGCCGGCCGACAAGTTCCAACTTCACGGCGACGGTCTCCCCCTTCTTCAACTTGAACTTGTCGGTATCGAATTCCAAGTCGCCCCGTTTGACGTGCAGCGTGTGCTCGCCCGGTGTGACTCGAACGTCTTCGACCCCTTCGTCCTTCACGAGGATGTCGGTCCCTTTGACCGTGACCTCGATCTGCGGATCGTTGATCTCCACTCGCAACGTGCCGCGATTCGACTTGATGAAGAAGATCACCGAGGCCAGCAGCAACACCCCGGCCGCGACCGCTCCGATGAGCAACTTCTTCTTTTGTGCGTTTGGCGAGCCGGAGGGCGTCAGCCCCCGGACTGTCCGAGAGCGAACGCCCTTCGGCTCGCCAGATCGTTCGAGGGTCAACGACTGCTCGGTGCGCGGATCGGTTCCCGCTTCACCCGCCGACGAAATCATCGTCTCCGCTTCACCCGACGACGGAGTCACCACCGTTCCTTTCGAGCCAGCCGGAGCGGCACTCGTCGCGGACAAGCTTCCTTCACCACTGATCTGCCTCAAAAAGTCTTGCAGCTCATTCCCACTGCCGCTTGCGCCACTCGTCGCGCTGTCCGCATTCCGCTGCAACGTCACCGTCGGCGAGCCGCCGGATAAGCAGCGTTCCAACTCCGCGATCACCTGAGTCATCGTCTGCGGCCGATCCTCCGGTTTCTTGGCGACCATGCGACTGAAGACGAGTTCGAGTGCCGTCAACGTAGCCGTGTCGCTCCGCGACACGGATTCCGAATCGCCACCGGTTCCCGTCGCCCCGAGCGAAGTTCCTGAGTCGAGCGACGTTCGGAATCCCTGTCGCGGAGCGACAGGGCTACATAACTCCGGAATCGGCGCGTTCTGAGGCGCCATCAGCTTCTTCATGATCGTGTCGCCGTCGTACACGACCTTGCCCATCAGCAAGTAGTACAGCGTGCAACCCAGCGAATAGATGTCGCTGCGCGCATCGGCGTGCTTGGTGTCCATCGCCTGTTCGGGGGACATGTAATCGACCGTCCCCATGATCGTGCCGGTGCTCGTCAAACCAGCGCCTTCGGAGCTTCCGCCGACCGCGCCTTCAATGCGCGCCAACCCCATGTCGAGAATCTTCACCGTCCCTTTCGCGTCGATCAGCAGATTCGCCGGCTTGATGTCGCGATGAATCACACCCTGCTCGTGAGCGAACTCCAACCCGCGCGCCGCTTGGATGATGCACTGCACCGCCTGCTCGACCGGCAACGGCCCGTGCTTCTTCACCAACACCGACAAGTCCTTGCCCTCGACGTACTCCATCACCAGGAAGTGAGTCCCCTTGGCCTCATCGGCATCGTGAGCCGCGACGATGTTCGGATGACTGAGCTTTGCCGCCGCCTCGACTTCACGGTGAAAGCGTTTCAAGGCGTCGGGGGTTTTGACGGCCGCTGGCGACATGACCTTCAGCGCTACCAATCGCTTCATCCGCCGGTGCATCGCCTTGAGCACCATTCCCATGCCGCCCTGACCGAGCTTATCGAGGAGGACATAGTTGCCCAGAACCAGTGACTTCCCTTTGCCTGCGTAGATTTGTTCGGCTTGGAACTTGGTCAGTTTCTTTTGCTTGACCAGTTCGCGAGCCAATGCTTCGCCGTCCGCCGGTTGCTGGTCCGGCGGCAGCGCAGCGACCAGCGTTTGCGCGTCGTCTGCGGACAACACATCGCTCGTCGCGAGTTGGGTGAGAAATTGTTCGACGCTCAATGCCATGTGGTGGACCTCGAAGAGACGGACGACATCCTAATGAATCGCAACCGAATGTCATCGCAAAGGATTTGTCGATCCGGTCCCTCCGTCATTGCCGCAACGCCGAGCACCCGCACGCATCGAAAGCCGTCGTTGTCGCTACGGTTCGTCATTGTTCAGGAACGCCTTCTTATACGAAGTCCCAGAATTAGCCGCACGGCGCTAGCCCCGGTTCGTGCCGCAAA
>JAYVQJ010000953.1:0-4572 GCA_043777235.1 Planctomycetia bacterium | reverse complement strand
GCGGAGCGATGATGGCTACGTAGCCGTCACCGCTCCGCGTGACGAGCCGAACGGGCAAACGCGCAGTGATTTCTTGCGATACGTATGAGACTGCGGGGCGAGTCAATCCACCGCTGATGAAATCAACGCGAGCCGCGTTAGCCACGCGAGAACTTCACCTCAGAATCCCTCTGGACCTGTTTTTCAAATCGTGGCTATCTTCCCGCTCCCTTCTGACAAACCTGTCTTCGCGCGAGCGGCTATGGAGGCCGATCGTGTCCTGCCATTTCTTCCCTTCGGTGGAACGGAGTCTGCCGTGAATCGTCTCTCTCGGATGTTGATGCTGGTTGGAATGTTTTCGTTGGTGAGCCTCGTGACGACGCCGGCTTGGGCGGACAAGATCGAGGCGACCAAAGGGAAGAAATACGCGCTCGGCAAGCAGCACGGGCCGTGGATGATCATGGTCGCCAGCTTGTCCGAGCCGCCACCGGAGGCTCGCATTGCTGGCCCCAACATGACGGAAGCCGCCAACGACTTGGTCTATGAACTGCGTAAGCGCGACATCCCGGCGTACATCTTCGTCCAAGAGGAGGAAATCCAGCCATTGAGCACTTTCAGGCGCGGGGACAAGATGGTTCGCCGCGAAGTGAGAGCCAAGGACCATCGCGTTTGCGTCGTCGCGGGAAACTATTCTTCGGCGGAAGATCGAATTGCTCAGAAGACTTTGAACTGGATTAAGAATTTCAATCCGAAGGAGTTCTCGGACCACGCTGTGTTTCGTTCGACGCCCGGCCGACCAGGACCGCTTAGCGGAGCCTTCTTAACGATCAATCCGATGCTGTCCGCCGAAGAAGTCTCGCAGCAGAAGTCCGATCCGCTGTTGGTGCGTCTGAACGCCGGCCGCAAGGATTCGCTGCTGACAAACCACGGCAAGTACACGCTGGTCGTCGCCTCGTTTCGTGGCAAGTCTCAATTGCTGAGCAAGCCGACCGACGAAGAGTTCCAAATCAGCAAGTCACTCGACGATGCCGGCCATCAAGCGGAAGTCTTGTGTCACGCGCTGCGCGATCAGAAGTTGCATCACGGCCGGCAATTCGACGCCTTCGTCTGGCACGAACGAGACCGCTCGCTGGTCTGCGTCGGTTCCTTCACATCCAACGATGACCCATTGATTCCGCGCATCTTCGAGTACTTCGCCGAACGCAAACAGTTGAACGCGCAAACTCAGACCGAAGTCGTCATGCCTCAGGCGCTGTTGGTGCCGGAGCCGATGAAAGAGAATTGGGTCTTCCCGAAACTCTCGATGGGGATCAGTCGCGATCGCAAAGTCGCGCCGCTGCCGAAGCACACCTTTGCGTTCGACCCCAAGCCGCAGTTGCTGCTCGTGCCGAAGTCCAGTAACAAGCCCAACCGAGAAGCGTAGGCAAGGCACTCCTGCCCGACCCGCGTCTCGCAGGAGCCGCCCATGACTGCCGATCCCGCCGCGCCGCCAAGCCCTTCGTCCGACGGTTCACGCCACGAATTGCTGCGAGTGCTCGGCCTGGGAATCGCCATCGCGATGGTCGTCGGCAACACGATCGGGTCGGGAATCTTTCTGAAGCCCGGCAAGATCGCGGGGGATGCCGGTTCGTTTCCGTTGATCGTTTCAGGTTGGATCGGCGGCGGACTGGTTTGCTTGCTCGGTGCATTGTGCTTCGCGGAGCTCGGCGCGATGTTGCCGCGAGCTGGCGGGATGTACGTCTATTTGAAAGAAGCTTACGGCCGCCCGGTCGCGTTTTTGTTTGGCTGGTGCGAGTTCTTCTTCGGCACACCCGCGTCTTGTGGAGCATTGTCGGTCGCGATTGTGAGCACGTTGACGGTACTGGTCTGCGGAGCACCGCCGCCGATCACTTGTGCTTTGACGAAAGACGTCGGGCTTGAGCAAACGACGATCATGGTCGACAGCGCGGCCGATTTTCCGACATCGGGCTTGAGCCGCATCGAAGTCGAAACCGAAAAGATGACGGTTACGGCGGTCAACATCGAAGACAAAACGCTGACCGTGAAGCGCGGCGCGGCGGGGACGAAAGCGGTGACGCATGCGGCGCAAGCAGCCGTCATCGGCAAACGCAGTCCGAATAGTTTCGGCATCGTCGGAGGCGCGTTGTTTCTGCTGGCGTTCGTCACCTTCGTCAACGTGCGCGGAGCGATCTGGGGCGGCAGCGTGCAGGCCGTGACGACCGTTATCAAAGCGGGGAGTGTCGCGCTGATCGCACTCGTTCCGTTCTTGCTGCTGGTCGTCGGGAAGTCGAAAGTGGACTTCGCGCATTATGCGACTCAAGTGATTCCATTGGAGATGAGTTTGACGTCGCAACTGGCGGCTGTGATGTTGGCGGTCATGTGGGCCTATAACGGTTGGGAAGGGGTCACTCCGGTCGCGGCGGAAGTGCGTGATCCGAGCCGTAACATTCCCCGCGCGTTGATCGGCGGCGTCGGTATTTTGATTGCCCTGTATGTGGGAGCCAACCTCGCGTATCACGGCGTGCTGAGCATGTCGGAACTCAAGGACGCGGGAATGCGAACCGCGCCGGTGATGCTCGACAAACAGTTCAGTGTGTTCGGCCCGAAGGCGGGAGAAATCGCCGCGTTGGCCGTGTCGCTGGTGATCTCGCTGAGCGCGTTCGGTGCGATCAACAGCAATCTGATGCACAGTCCGCGCGTCGCGTACGCAATGGGCCGGGACGGCGTCTTCATCGAGATCCTTGGCCAAGTTCACGCGACGTATCGCACGCCGGCAATCGCAATCTGCACGCAAGCGACGATGGCCTCGCTGATGGTCATCGGGTTCGAGTTCGCTCAACGCAATGTCGAACAACTGATGGACCTCAATCTGTTCGATTTGCTGACCGATTACGTCATCTTCTCGGCCAGCGTGTTTCAAGTGCTGACGGTGATCGGCGTGATGTTGCTGCGACGCAAACATCCGGAATGGGAACGGCCCTATCGAGTGCTCGGCTACCCTTGGACGCCGCTGCTATTCATCGCGTTCTATCTGTGGTTCCTGCCGACGGCCTATCAACAGCAATCATTCTCGGCTCACGTCGCACTGATCCTGATGGGGCTGGGCATCCCGGCGTACTTCCTTTACGCGGCGGTGCGTAAGTCGTCGAGGACGGCGTAATTTCCAACGCCTCGTGAACCGGGCTATGTGGGCGACTCCGAGCCTTCCCGTTTCTCGTTGAAGAGCACGGCGAAGACGACGATCAGCACGGCGGACATCGCGGCGGGGATCAGCCAGATTTCTTGCCACGAGTGCGTCTTGCCTTGCTTGTAGTGCTCACCGACAACGCCAGAGAGCCAGGTGCCGATGAACATGCCCGCGCCCAACGTGACGACTCCGTGCAGGCCCTGAGCGGCGGCGCGGATGTCTGGTCCGGCGTGCTTGTCGACGTACATCCGGCCCATCACAAAGATGAAGTCGTAGCACATGCCGTGAACGCAGATGCCGACAAACAACATCCACAGCGCAGCGGGGTTGCCGACGAAGGCCGCGAAGAGTCCGAAGCGCACCGCCCACGCGGCGATGCCGATCAGCAGAACTCCCTTCACTCCGATTCGCGGCAGCAGCATGGGCAACAGCATGAGAAACACGACGTCGGAAACTTGACCGAGCGTCATCTTCGCCGCCGCGTTCGGGATCTTCAGCTCGTTCATGAACAGGTTCATCCAACTGAAATAGAAGCTCAGCGGCACGCAGATCAAGAACGAGCAGACCATAAATGTCGCGAACGACCGATCGCGCATCAGCTTTAGTGCGTCGAAGCCCAGCATCGTGCCGAGCGATGCCGGAGTGTTGGCTCCTTTGGGGGGCGTGTGCGGCAGCGTCAGTGAGTACAGCCCCATCACTAATGCCGCCCCAGCCGCGAGTCGAAACATGCCGGCCGTGGTCTCCACTTCCAGCCAACTGACCACCAACCCCGCCGCGATCCAGCCAACGCTGGCCATGAGCATCACTAGAGGAAATTCTTTCGCCGGATTCTTCGAGTGATGCAGAGTCAGCGCGTTGGTCAGCCCGTGTCCCGCCATATACGTCACCGTGTAGGCCAACAGCGCGGGATAAAACTGTCCGAAGTCTTGCCGAGTCGACACGAAATACAGCAAGCCGGCTCCGACCAAATGCAGGCACGCCAGAATTCGCTGCGTCGCGAAAAAGCGATCGGCCAAGATCCCCACGATGAATGGCGACACCAACGCACCCACCGCTGTCGAGCCGTAGGCCAGTCCGATCTGTCCCCCTTCAAAGTGCAGTGTCTTGTCGAGATACGTCCCCATCGTGACGTACCACGAGCTCCACACGAAGTAGTGCAGAAAGACCATGATCCACAGGCGAAGGTACATCAGCGGCGGCATGAGAAAATCGCTTTCGGTGAGGTGTTCGCGCGGATGATAAACGTGGACGCTTCGAGCAAGCGACTCGCTTCGGCAAATGCTGCTGGTGTCAAACTTGGAAAACTTTAGCGGTCGTAAGGCTTTCGTTGAGTCTGGCGATTGCGTAGACGATACCTCCAAGGAGACACCTCGCGAGGTTTCAACTCAGGCCAGGAGCCGGCACGC
>JAYVQJ010000952.1:0-4575 GCA_043777235.1 Planctomycetia bacterium | reverse complement strand
GTCGGGAGGGCGAGGAGCAAGGGGTTGGGACAGAAGGTCTTGGCAGATTCAACCTGAGATTCCAAACGTTTCGAGCTGCGTTTTTTGAAACGCAGAGGTCGCCGAGAGGAACGCAGAGTCCGCAGAGAGTTCTCCGCGAACTCTGCGTGCGTTTTCTCTGTGGCCTCTGCGTTTCAAAAAAATTCTTTCGATGGACAGACAATTTTGAATCCCACGAGATGCGAGCTTGCTGAGGGTTTTCCCCACGCGAGCTCGAGGCTGGTTTCGTCGCTGCGTTGAATGACTGTGCGGGCACAATTAGGATGCCGCCCCTTCGACGTGGCGGCCGTTAGGACGACCGAGTCGAAGTGCGGTTGGAAGTCGCTCGGATTGCTGCGGTGGACGGCATGAGTTGCCGAAGCTCAGGGCAATCGGCTTGAGGAGGAGACGAGCCGACTTCCAAAAAGGCGATGCGGCGCAGAGGGTTGCGGTCGAGCATCGTTAGCCGGCACGAAGCGTGCTCCGGCTGAGAGAATTCCGGGGAGGGTGTTGTGCTCGATGGCACTCGCTCCGTGGGACGTCGTCTAGTCGTTTCGATTTTCGAGCCTGATTTTTGTCCCAGGAGTTGCGCTCAATGTCATCGAATGCTCGTACCTCAGCCATCGCCGCCGTCATCAATTACAAGTCCGATGCGACCCCGCTGAACTTCCGCGAAGTTTCCGGACCGTCGCTGTTCGGCATCAACACGTTCAACGAAAAAGAAATGCGGTCACGCCTGCCGAAGCCGGCCCTCAAGGCGTTGCAACGCTCAATCAAGCGGGGCGAAAAGCTCGATCCCAGCATCTCCGACGCCGTCGCCACCGCGATGCGCGACTGGGCGTTGGAGAAGGGTGCGACGCACTACGCTCACGTTTTTCAACCGCTGACCGGCATCACGGCTGAGAAGCATGACAGCTTCCTTGCCCCGACCGGCGACGGCAGCGCGATCTCCGAGTTCACCGGCAAGCAATTGATCCAGGGCGAGCCGGACGCTTCCTCATTCCCCAGCGGCGGCATTCGCGCGACCTTCGAGGCTCGCGGTTACACGGCTTGGGACGTGACCTCTCCGGCGTACATCCTCGAAAATCCGAACGGCACGACGCTGTGTATCCCGACCGCGTTCTGCTCATGGACCGGCGAGGCTCTCGATAAGAAGACTCCGGTGCTCCGTTCGATGCAGGCTCTTAACAAGCAAGCTCAGCGAGTCCTGAAGGTCTTCGGTCAAGTGATTCCCGATTACGTCTTTGCGACCGGTGGCCCCGAGCAGGAATACTTCCTGATCGACCGCAACTTCTACTTCGCTCGGCCGGACCTCAACATCTGCGGCCGGACACTCTTCGGAGCCAAGCCGCCAAAGGGACAAGAGTTCGAGGATCAGTACTTCGGTGCCATCCCGGATCGAGTACTCGCCTGCATGTTGGAAACCGAGCGTGAGCTGTCCAAACTCGGCGTGCCGGTTAAGACGCGGCACAACGAAGTCGCTCCGTCGCAGTACGAACTGGCTCCGATTTACGAGAACGCGAACGTCGCGACCGATCATCAGCAGCAGACGATGCTGATGCTGCAACGGATCGCTCCGAAGTACGGGCTGGCCTGTTTACTGCACGAGAAGCCGTTCGCCGGTATCAACGGCAGCGGCAAGCATCTCAACTGGTCGCTCGGCACCGAGTCGGCGAATCTGCTCGAGCCAGGCGACAACCCGCACCAGAACATGCAGTTCTTGGTCTTCTGTGCCGCCGTGATTCGTGCGGTTCACAAGCACTCGAAGCTGCTGCGAGCCTCGATCGCTCACGCGGGCAACGATCATCGCCTCGGTGCGAACGAAGCTCCGCCGGCGATCATCTCGATTTTCCTCGGTGACATGCTGACCGACGTCTTCGAGCAGATCGAAAAGGGCAAGCTGGAGACCTCGAAGAAGGGGGGCTATCTCACGATCGGCGTCGACACGCTGCCGCCGTTGCCCAAGGATGCGGGCGACCGCAACCGAACCAGTCCGTTCGCCTTCACCGGCAACAAATTCGAGTTCCGCGCGGTCGGTTCGAGCCAGTCGATCTCCGGTCCGCTCGTCGTGCTGAACACGATCGTTGCCGAGAGCCTCGACTACGTTGCCACCGAATTGGAAAAGGCCACCGGCGGCGATCAGAGCAAACTCAACGGTGCCGTGCAGACGTTGGTGCAAAGCATCATGAAGCAACACAAGGCGGTGATCTTCAACGGCAACAACTACTCGGAAGAATGGCACCAGGAAGCCGAGAAGCGCAGCTTGCCGAACCTCCGCAACACGGTCGATGCCCTCGGTTCCATCAAGTCGCCCGAGGCGATCGCTCTGTTCGACAAGTACGGAGTGCTCAGCCCCCGTGAGACCGAGAGCCGCTACGAGATCTACGTCGAGCGCTACTGCAAGGACATCAACACCGAAGCCCGTTTGTGCCTGAGCATGGCTCGTGCGTCGATCCTGCCGGCCGCTTACCGATATCAAGGCGAGTTGGCTCAGACCGCCGCCGCGATGAAAGCTTGCGGACGCACGCCTGATACCAGCTCGCTGGACAGCGTCACGGAATTGACCGGCCAACTTGAAGGAGCCATCAAGCAACTGCAACACGCCACCGAGCATTCCGCCAGCGGCGACGTCTTGGCGCACGCCAAGCACTACCGCGACGAGGTTTGCCCGGCGATGCTCAAGGTCCGCAACGTCGCTGACGAACTCGAAACGATCGTCGCCGACGACCTCTGGCCGCTGCCGAGCTACCGCGAGATGCTCTTCATCCGCTAGTGGATCGTTTGCGTTCGAGAACTTCAGGCGAGTCCGCATCCCCCGATGCGGGCTCGCTTTTTTTGTGGCTGCCGCGAGACGCGTCGGAATCTGATGCGAGATGCATCCACCATGACTCTCGCTCGAACGGTTACTGGCAGTTCATTCCGAAGGAATGGCAGAAAGTAGCCGGGGGTCGAAGCGGAGCGCAGACCCCCGGAACGCTGGGAGCGAAACGGTGCATCCCAGCGGGATGCCAGACGCCTTTGATGATCTCGCAGAAACGTTCGACATTTTCTGGCATCCCGTCAGGATGCGATTTGCATCCATCCGCATTCCGGTGGTCTCCGCTGCGCTGCGACCCCCGGCTACTGTCTGCCATCCCTTCAGGATGAATCGCAATGGCTGCGAAACTCATCGTGAACTCAATCCACCAACATTCTTGAAGAACCCAGATATGCCGCTTGAGCGTTCTTCCAAAAGAACTTCTCGGCCACTCCCCGCCCACGAGCGGTGACGTACTGGTTCACGATCGAGAACAGTGTCTTGTACGAAGCAGCATGGTCGCTGACCGGCCAGTTGCTGCCGTAGATCAAGCGGTCGTCGCCAAACGTCGCCCAAATTGCATCGAGAACCGGCCGATAAAAATCGACCTCTTCGGGAACCTTCTTCTCGCCCGACTTCGGCTTGGCGTGTTCGACGAGTGCTGAAACTTTGCAGAACACGCGTGGATGTTTCGCTGCGGCTTTCATTCCCTCGCGCCACGCTTGTGGCGGCTCCTCGCCGTCCACATCCACGTTGCCCAAATGATCGATGACGATGCGCAAATCCGGCAGCTTCTCAGCCAGCTTTGCGACGTCGGCCGGCATGTCCGGCCCGCCGTTGACGTCGAGTTCCAAGCCAAGCTCCGCCAGCCGACGCACGTCCGCCAGGAACTCCGGCTGATCGAGTCCCGCTTTCACAGCGTTGTGGTTGACTCGGATGCCACGATAGAGCTTGTTCGCCGCGAAGCGTTTCAAGTGTCCCGCGAACTCCGGTTTGCCCGGAGTCAAATTGCCGACCACTCCGATGATCGACGGATTCTTCGCCGCGAGTTCCAGCAGCCAAGCGTTGTCTTCGACACGTGGACTCGCCTCGACCACGATCGTCTTCGTGACACCAACCGGAGCCGCCTGCTCCAAAAACTGCTTGGGCAGAATCGTCCGATACAGCACCGCATCATCCTTCCCCGGCCAAGGCACACCCTCCGGCCGAGTCGGATCGTAGAAGTGCGTGTGGCAATCGACGATCGGCATTTGATCGTCGGCACACAGCGGTTCGACCAACGAACCGGCCGCAATTGCGGCGACACCGGTTTGAAGAGTCGTTTGCAGGAATTCGCGACGTGTACCGAGCATAGATTGGTCCACCAGTGTTCTCGCTAAATTCAATTGCCGAGCAGTTAAGCTCAATGGCCCATCCCACAGAGATGGTCTTCCCAATAACGTAGCTCTGCTGAATCATTTTTGATCGTCACGGCCTGAATTGCGACGCTCCTGACGATGAATGACCAGACCATCCTTAATCTCAAGAATCTCGATCCGCTCAAATTTCGGATCGAAGTACCCCGACCCCGGAAGCATTTCACCGATTGGAATATGCAACGTGCCAGAAAACCAAATCGCGTGATGCGGAAGTTTGGCTCGTGGCACAATCTGTCGAAACTTGATCTTTCGTTTGTTGATTCTCGCATCGAAAGAAACAAGGTACAGCTTTGAGTCTCGGACCTCCCAAACGGCGGTGTATCCCTTTCGATTTGATGTCGA
>JAYVQJ010000951.1:0-4582 GCA_043777235.1 Planctomycetia bacterium | reverse complement strand
AGCGAAGCCGTGACCGGAGAACCTTTCTGATTTGTCGTGGTTCTCGACTTCGTCTGAAGCATCAGAACTACGATGATGAGTGAAGTGATCCACTGTTGCCTGAGCCGCACAGCGCGGCTTGCTCGGCCAACTTCACGCTGACGAATCAACGGATTGTTTCGGAGACTGCGAGCCTCATGCACGTCCTTTTCATCCATCAGAACTTCCCCGCTCAGTTCAAGTACCTCGCGCCTCGGCTGGTGAAAGAGCACGGTTGGAAATGCACCTACGCGACGGGTAAGGCCGAAGGTTCGCTGCCGGGCGTGGAGAAGGTCGTCTATACCTGCAAAGGCGGAGCGACCAAGGCCAATCATGTCTGCACGCAGAACTTTGAAAACACCGTCTGGGAAGCTCACGCGGTTTATGAAATGCTCAAGCAGCGGCCGGACGTGCAACCGGATTTGATCGTCGCCCACACGGGCTTCGGCTCGTCGCTGTTTCTGCCGTTCTTGTACGACGCGCCGATCATCAACTTTGTGGAGTTGTATTATCGGCCGACCGGCGGCGATTTGGGCTATCGCCAAGAGTTGCCGGTCGATGAAGAGACGCTGCTGCGGATTCCGACCAAGAACGCGATGATCCTGTCGGACCTCGCCAACTGCGATCGAGGTTGGACGCCGACGCACTATCAGCGCGAGTTCTTTCCACCGGAGTTCCGATCCAAAATCGAAGTCATCTTCGATGGCATCGACACGGCGATTTATCACCGCCGCGAGAACCCGCAGCGAATCATCAACGGCCAGCAGATCGCGCCGCCGGGCAAACGGATCGTGACGTACGTCGCGCGCGGGTTCGAGAAGATGCGTGGCTTCGACATCTTCATGGAAGCCAGCCGGCTGATTGCCGAGCAATACCCGGACGTGCTGTTCGTCGTCGTCGGCAAGGACACGGTCCATTACGGCTCGGACCTGAAATACTTCAAAGAGGCGACGTACCGCGAACACTTGCTCGCTTCGGGCCGCTACGACGTGTCGAAGTATCTCTTCACGGGTTTCGTGCCCGAAGAGACGCTCGCGGAAATCCTGTCGATCAGCGACTTGCATCTCTACTTGACCGAGCCGTTCATCGCGTCGTGGTCGATGGTCGATGCCATGTCGTGCGGCGTGGTGCTGCTGGCATCGGACCAGCGTTGCGTTCGCGAATACGTCGAGCCGGGCAAGAACGGTTTGCTCGTGGACTTCTTCGATGTCGAGGGACTCGCCCAGCAAGCGGTCGAAGTGTTGCGAGATCCGGCGGCGTATCGGCCGCTCGCCGAAGCCGCGATGCAGACGGTGCAAGAAGGTTACTCGGTCGATGTCGCGATGCCGCGGCTCAAGACCTTCTTTGAAACCGTCGCCGCGAAGAAACGCGAGCCGAGCAGTTTGCTGACGAAACTCGTGCGCAAAGGAACGATCGAACAAGTCATCTCCGACGAGGAAGCACAGCGCAAGAAGCAAGCGGGCTACGCAGGAGTTGCTTACAAACCAAAAGCGTTGTCCGTCACGTCGTCCACAGCGACGAACTCGCCCGCGTCGGCTCAATCGAAGTTCACGCCGGAAGCGTTCAAGAAATCGCCGCTCAACCTGGCGGCGGATGCTCCGGTCAAACGCGGCAACGCAAAGGCCGACACGCCGCTCGGCCAAGCTCTCGAAAAGTTGTGGCAGATGGGGATCGGCCGGGCCACGATCGAGGATTGGGTACAAGTCGCCGAAACATTTCGCGGACCAGAACCATTCGGGACGCTCGGTGTCGAACAGCATCCGGTCGATCTCGCACGGTTGATGAAGCGCGTGCTGGAATGGAGGCCGAAGCTGATTCTCGAAAGCGGCACGCAGTTTGGCGGCACACTGTTTTTATGGACGCGCGTGGCCGCGTTCGACGGTCATCTCATCGCCGCCGGCTCGTCAGACCGACCGATCCCGGAAGAGCGTCTGCCGCTGTTCGAGGCGTTCGCGTGCGGACAACAAACAATCCGCAGCATCCCGCGCGGCGAGACCGCCAAGATCGACTACGACCTGAAAAAACAACGCGATGATCGCGGAGCGAACTTCGTGTTTCTCAACGGACGACGCCCGTATGACGAACTCAAGGCGGACCTGACTCGCTGTCTGAAATGGATCGCCCCCGGAGCACTCGTTGCGTGGGACGGTCTGCGTCCATTCGGTTTCGACGAGAAGCATTTGTCGGGCGGTATTCAGCTCTGGCAGGAATTGAAACCGCGCTTCCCTCAGAACGCCGAGTACCTCTCCGGCAAAGACCTCCCCAGCGGCGGCATCGCCGTGATCGTCGTGAAGTGAACGTTGGAATTTTCGATTTTTGATTTTCGATTTTTGATTGCCAGTGCAGTCCAAATCGAAAATCGAAAATCGAAAATCAAAAATAGAAAGTCCGTCATGTCCACTGAGCAGACTCTGCCGCAACGTGCTCTTGTCGAGCGACTCGAACGTGATCAAGCCATTTCGCTGGCCGAATTTCATCCGTCGGAACCAGCGGCGTGGGAACGCACGACCTGTCGAGCATGTTTGAAGACCGATTTGGTCGAAGTGCTCAACCTCGGAGACCAACCGCCGTCGAATGCGTTTGTCGCAACCGATGACCTCAATAAGCCGGAGCCGCGCTATCCGTTGTCGCTGCGGCTGTGTGAGTCGTGCGGCATGGTCCAGCTTGGGCATGTCGTGCCGCCGGAGTTGTTGTTTCGCTCGTATTTGTTTTTCACGTCCAGTTCCAAATGGATGGGGGACCACTTCGGCAAGCTGATGACGGACAGCGCGGCCGAGTTCGTGCCGCCGGGCGGATTGATCGTCGAGATTGGCTCCAACGACGGCACCGCCCTGGCGGCGATTCAACGACGCGACGTGCGGCTGCTGGGCATTGATCCGGCTCGCAACATCTCGGTGATGGCCGCTTCGCGTGGCATCCCGACGATCGCGGAGTTCTTCACCGAGCCGCTCGCCGCCGAAGTCGTGCGTGTGGCGGGGCAAGCACACCTGATCGTGGCTTGCAACGTGCTCGGCCACATCAACGACCTCGACGATGTGTGTTCCGGCGTCCGCAAGCTGCTGCATCCGCAAGGAGCGTTCCTCATCGAAGTGCCGTACCTCGCTGCGTTCCTGGAAGGCAACGAGTACGACACGATCTATCACGAGCATCTGTCGTACTTCGCGGTTCGTCCGCTGCAAACGTTGATGCAGCGCCACGGCCTGCACATTGAGCGTGTGGAACTCTTCTCGGTTCACGGCGGCACGATCCGCGTCACCGTGAAGCACGGCGTTTGGACTTCCGACGCAGCGCTCAAGTGGTTGAAACAAGAAGAGACGGCGGGACTCGCGCGACGTTCGGCGTATACCGCAATGGCCGAACTGACATCACGCAACCGAGTCGAGTTGCGAGCGAGATTGAAGCAGCTCCGTGACTCCGGCGCAAAAGTGCTCGGCTACGGAGCACCCGCCAAAGGGACCGTGCGACTGAATTTCTGCGACATCGGCACCGACTTGCTCGCCGAGATCATCGACTCGACCCCGGCCAAGCAAGGCATGTACGTACCCGGCACTCATCAATACATCCGGCCGCCGTCCGCGCTCAAAGAGATCCAACCCGACTACCTGCTGCTGCTGGCTTGGAATCATGCTCCGGAAATTTTGGCCCGCGAAACGGAGTTCCTCGCTCGCGGCGGCAAGTTTCTGACCCCTTGGCTGGAGCAGTTGAAATGACTCGCGCGGCTTCTCATCCGCGAACCCATCAGCCTGACGCGCCCAGGCCGTTGTTTGCAAAGCGCTCTCGAAAATCTTCCATCGTCATCGCGATTTCTCAAGAATTTTCGTGCGATCGGCAAAAAATTCCGGCCTTACTGAGAGTGGCTGACACTCGGCCGTTCACCCGGCCAGCGGTTGGACGCCTCGGTTCTTCGTCTGGAATTAAAGGAAATCAGAGTCATGGACACGACGCTTGCATTGATCGAACGAGTTTCGATCGCGAATGGGATTCACTCCGAATTTGGTCTCGCCCGTCCGTCTCGCGAGGAGTTGGAACGCATTGAACGGGAGGTGCAACGCCAATTGTCATTGCGTGTGCATCAACTACGAGTTCATGCCAACGATCGAGGCTTGGTGCTATCGGGCCGCACAAGAACGTATTACGGCAAGCAGCTCGCGCAGCAGGCTGTCGGCGAATTCAGTCGTGTTCCGATTTCGGCCAACAATATCGTGGTGGGCTGAGCGGCGCGGAGCGTCGATTGGCCGCATCGGGGCGATCTGAAGCTCTCGGTGACAACTTAGAAAGGGACTTCAAAATGCTCGTGCTATCTCGGAAGGAACGTCAAACAATCCGCCTCGGTCATCAAAAGATCGAAGTCACGATTCTGGAAATCTGCGGAGGGAAAGTGCGGATCGGCATTCAAGCGCCGCCGGACGTTCCCATCTTGCGAGGCGAGTTGTGCGGCGAGTCCTTGTTTGAAGCGCTGCCGGTCGGAGTGGTTTGTATGCCGCGATAGACGTCTTCGATGCTGAAGGTTGTTGCGAATGAGTCAAGTTTTATCAGCCGGCACGCGCTAGCGTCCGGTTCGGAA
>JAYVQJ010000950.1:0-4584 GCA_043777235.1 Planctomycetia bacterium | reverse complement strand
TTGGGACTGGCCGATAGCTTCGAACCACTTCCAAGAGTTGCGAAAGATCGTCGGAACGACGCCGACCAGCTTCATCCGCGTCGAGTTCACCAAGCACCGCCAACAATGCCATCCGGCATTGTTGAGTGATTTTCGATTTGGATAAAAAGTGTGACGATGTCATCTCAGCTCTGTGCCACCTATTCCATGCAATCTGGGCTTCGCCGCGCGCAACCATTGATCGACTGGGCCAAGGAAACCAATCCAAGTCCCCTCCACGATAAGCTGATTCACCAACAAACGAAAATCAAACGCTCGAAACCCGGCCGACTGCGACATCCGAATGGAATTAAAGCAGACGACAATTCGATGCCCATGCGCGCTAAAGAAACGCACAAAACGCGTCATTATTCAATGAAGGGATAAATTATCTCTTGATGGCCACGGACCGGTGCTGCTCGATGATGGATCTCACGAGCGAAATGGACTGCGACTGACACACGCACTGGCTGGCAGGCAGTGGCGCGTCGCTGGTTGCTCGACAACACGACGGAGAGGTTGGACCTCGCGAACACGGCAACGGTTGCCTTGTTCGCGAGGTTTTTGTTTTGGCATCAGAGAGAGAGGCACACCATGACACAGGCAGAAGTGAATCGCGCGGTGGCTCGCGCGACCGGGGAGAGCGTCCGTACGATTCAACGGTTGGGATTTCTGATCGCTGATCCCGACAGCGAACTCGACGATCCCGATGACGAGGAGTTGGGCCCGTACTTGCTCGATTGGGACGAACTGGAGCGCGAACGGCTGGAGCGGCCGTTGACTCCGCGCGTCTTGGAAGCGGCGTGAGCGCAGCGCGACTCAACCGCAATTGTGAGCGGCACGGCGCTAGCCGCCGGTGACCGGTGGCTAGCCCCACTCCGCTCAATCTCACACACATCTTCAGAAAGGACAACACATGCGCATCTTGTTCATCAACAACGACGGCGGTGGATTCGCGGACCACATTGAGGTCGCGAACGGCACAACGGTGCAAGACCTGTTCGACCAGCAAGTGAAGTCGGGCAAGTCGCACAACTTCTTGATCCGCGTGAACCGAATGCCGGTGCCGCCGAATCAAGTCTTGCAGGACGGGGACCGCGTCAGCATCACCCCGACCAAGATCGAAGGGGCCTCTTAATCGGATTGCCGAACGGGCCTGTGCGGCGTTTGCTGCGCAGGCCCGTCGGCGTTTGGGAGGTTTTCTTTTATGGCTGACACCAACAAGATCGAACGGCCGTTGCTCCGAATGGCGACGGCGATTCTGGATTCGCTTCGCCAAGCGATCGTGGAACCGCAGTTACCAGTCTTTCCGCAACGGGAGTGGGAACGTACTCAACAACTCCGCCGACAACTGCTCATCGCCAGACAACGTGGTTGGCAAGGAGCAGCGGAAGAATTGTTGTGGGACTTCAAAGGCTCGGTGCGGATTCTGTCGCGGTACGTTGACGCCTGCTGCCGCGAGATCGACAGCCTGCCGGACGAGTCCGCGAAACCGATGCTGAACCTGCGGCAGATGTACGATGAACTCGATGCCCTGCAAACCGAGTTCGGCGAGTTCGACTGCGACCTCAAACAACACACCATCTCCATCGTGACCGACCCAATCGCGCTGGAAGAGATTGACCTCGGCCCGTTCCAAATCGTGCTGCATTGGGACCGGCTCACTCAGCCGCGGGCGTATGAAGTCGTCGCGCTCGAACCGAACGCGGCCACCAGTCACGACGACGTTCCGCACCCGCACGTCCAAGGCCAAGCGCTGTGTGAAGGAGACGGCAAGGCCGCGATCCGTTCGGCGTTGCAGCAAGGGCGACTGTGCGACTTCTTTCTGCTCGTGACTCAGATTCTGCAAACGTACAACGCCGGCAGCGCCTACGTCCGGCTCGAACAGTGGACCGGAGGGGTCGAGATACCCGAACTCGTACCAGAACCCACGTCCCCACCAGCCGACATTGCGATTCAGCCCGACGGCGTGGGCGAAGTTGTTGTACCTGCGAGACCTCGGCCCGACCGAAGTGGGTGGGTTCGGGATTTCGGCGGCCGAAGATTGCTTGCGGATCGAAGACGTGCAGCTCGTCAAACAAAGTTGCACCTCCGTGACGGTTCACTTCGAAGATGCCGCCGTCGCCGACTTCTTCGATTCGCAAGTTGACCAAGGCTTGCCGCCGTCTCGCTTCGGCCGCGTGTGGATTCACACGCACCCCGGCTCGTCCGCAACACCCAGCCTGCGTGATGAAGAGACGTTCGCGCGCAGCTTCGGCACGGTCGATTGGGCCGTGATGTTCATCATTGCCCAAGAAGGTCAAACGTACGCGCGACTGCGATTCAACATCGGTCCCGGCGGTTCGCTGGAAATTCCGGTCGCCGTCGATTTCTGCCGTGACTTCCCCGCCAGCAATCACGCCGATTGGAAAGCGGAATACGAAAGGTGCGTCCTGCCTCCGGAACCGCGACCGCCAACCATCGTTGATGGCTGGCCTGCGGACACCGTTCCACGCACCAATGAATTCCTCGACGAAGAGTGGGCCGACTTCTTCGGCTGGCCTGAAGACGAGCGAGAGTTTGTGACCCTACAAGAGGAGGTCTATCCGTCCGAACCATTTGCGGAGGTGGTCCATGCCTGACACCTCTCGTTTCGAGCGACAAGCAGACCTCGTCCCGCAAAGCCGATTGCAAGAACTGCTTGTGACCGTGATCGGCGTCGGAGCCATCGGCCGCCAAGTCGCTCTGCAACTCGCGGCCATCGGCGTTCGCCGCCTGCAACTCATCGACTTCGATCACGTCGAAGCCACGAACGTCACCACGCAAGGCTATCGAACGGCAGACATCGGCAACTCAAAAGTTTCCGCAACGGCCAACGACGTTCGGCAGCTTGACGCGACTGTCGCAGTGGATTCCGTCGAGGATCGCTTCCGGCCAAAGCAACAAATCGGCGAAGCCATCTTCTGCTGCGTGGATTCAATCTCGGCGCGCTCGGCGATCTGGAAGGCGATCGCCACGTCATGTCATTTTTGGTCCGACGGCCGAATGCTCGGCGAGGTCATGCGAGTTCTGACCGTGACGGACTCGTCTGACCGCGACCATTACGCCACGACGCTCTTCGACCAAACCGAAGCCGAACTAGGCCGCTGCACAGCGCGTTCGACCATCTATACCGCCAACATCGCCGCCGGATTGATGCTGCATCAGTTTGCCCGCTGGCTCCGCAGTCAGCCAGCGGACCGTGACCTCACCCTGAACTTGCTCGCCAGCGAATTCAGCGCGATGTGATTTTTGTTCCTTGACTGTCTCCCAGCGCGAGTCACGTTCTCCAGCCGCAAGGCCAGCGAATGTGGCCCGCATTTTTTGTTTGTTCTCTCCATTTCCATTCCGAAAGGACTATTTCATGCCCGGACTCAGCGTCAGCGAAAAGAATCATTGGAAAGAGCGGCTCTCGAAACGGATCGACAAGCGCATTGAAGCCATCGCCGCCGAAGACCCGAACTTGCTCGAACGAGTCAAACGCGAGGCTCACGACCGCGCCATGCAGTCGCTGAACCTTTCCGATCTGCAAGCCGAGATCGACCGGCTCGAACATGAGGAAGAGGAACTGGAGAAACGCCAAAAAGTCCTCAACCGCACGATGCTCGCCCGAGTGCGCAGCGTGCCGCTCGACACCATCGACGAGCTCTCGTTCTATCAGTCCGGCAAGCACAACCACGAAGTCCAAGCCGCCATCACTCGTCGGCAAAACGTCCATGAAGACGAGTTGCTCAAAGAGAGCGAGACCGGCCTGCGCATCCTGAATCTGCGCGCCGAGAAAGATGGTCTCCTTGATTCTGTGTGGCTCGCATCTTCGCCCAAGCAGATCAAGGATCTCTGGTCCAAGGTCGCTGAGTTGCTCGGCGACGAGCCGACTCAACTCCAACGCGATGCAATGGCGATCGCCCCCGTCGAAGATTGAGTCCAACTGGTCTGAATCCTCTCGAACCCCCGCCCTCTGGCAGTCATGGAGGACCGCCAAGAGTGGTTTTCAGTCCCATTGAGTCAACCCGTCAGCCGAACTCGGCTCGCATCGACAACCTGTTGGCCTCCTCGTTCGAGCAGTAGGGTGGTCACTACATCCAGCGCGAATTGACCATTCGTAGAGACCGACCGACGCAACGCTGACTCAAAGCCGATTGTCCTGGCTGACTGACAGAGCTTCGTGATTCTCACTTGTCGCTGACCGGCTCTGGCGGTGTTTCTGTTCCGCGAAATCGTTCGCAACGTCAGTCGGCCTGCTGTCTACATTGAACTTCCAGAGCCGGAGAATTTGACCGATCGCGAATGTGAGCTATGTGTATTGCGAATGTTTTCCGGCATGCCAATGCCGCATTCCCGAATGCCTCTTCGTTGGGAGCGTGTAAAAAGGAGTTACGAAGCGCGCTTTTGAGTACTGGCGGCTGCCATGACGCACATGTTTGGACTTCCTTCTATTTCCCGCCACATTCTGGTGGCTGGAATCTTGAGCGTTCTCGCATTCCAGACGGGCGTCGTGCAGGCTCAGCCAACCGTCGGACGGCCAGCGGTCCCGCAAGCGATCGTAAC
>JAYVQJ010000949.1:0-4589 GCA_043777235.1 Planctomycetia bacterium | reverse complement strand
GTTGCTCACGGCTGGGCACGCAAGTTTCTGAAACCGGGCGACGAGATCCTGCTCAACGAGATGGAGCACCACGCCAACCTCGTCCCTTGGCAACAAGCGGCGAAGGCGACCGGCGCGAAGTTGCGATACATCCCGCTGACATCTGACGGTCGGTTAGATGCGACACACTTCGACCGGTTGATCACCGCGAAGACGAAATTGGTCGCGGTCACGGCAATGTCGAATGTGCTCGGCACAATCAATCCGATTCGCGAATTGGCCGAACGTGCGCATCGAGCCGGTGCGGTGATTCTGGTGGACGGTGCTCAAAGCGTGCCGCACATGCCGACGGATGTCCGCGACTCGGCAATCGACTTTCTGGCATTTTCCGGGCACAAGCTGTTCGGCCCGACTGGCATCGGCGTGCTGTATGGCCGCCGCGAGTTGCTCGAAGCAATGGACCCGTTTCTCTGCGGCGGCAACATGATCAGCGAGGTGTATCTCGAATCCTCAACTTGGGGCGAACTGCCGTCGAAGTTTGAAGCCGGAACAATTCCGATTGCCGAAGCGATTGGACTCGGAGCAGCCATCGATTACGTGCAGTCGCTTGGCTTCGATGCGATTCACGCTCAGGAAACGAGGTTGCTCGACCGAGCGATGCGACTGTTACCGCAAACTCCGGGAGTCACGATTTACGGTCCGTCCGTCGAGCATCGCGGTTCGATCGTTAGTTTCACCGTCGAGAAAGTACATCCGCACGACTTAGCCGATCTGTTGGATCAAAAGGGTGTCGCCGTGCGAGCCGGCCATCACTGCACGATGCCGCTGCACGATTGGCTCGACGTCGCAGCCACCGCTCGCGCGAGCTTTGCGTTCTACAACACTGAAACCGAGGTGGACGCTCTCATTGATGCGATCCATTACGCTCGGCACAAATTCCGATTGGAGTAATCAACTTTCGGCGTGTGCAACGAGGACTTCGAATGCGATCGTGGTGGATATTGCTCGCGATGATTTTGAGCGTGACGGCGATCACGCTGATTGCCGCCGACGAAATCATTCGCCAGTCTGACGACGATCCAAAAACTGCAGCCGCGATTCGTGAATTGGTCCGCCGTGGGGCCGTCGTGAAACGATTCGCCGTGGCCGAATCGGACACTGCGGGGTTGCTGGTCCGCTTGAAGTCAGAGCACTTGGATCAGCACGGACAAATCAGCAACGAAATCTTGACAGAGCTTTCCTCGTTGAAGGACTTGGCACTCGAACTGCGCGGATTACCGCTCAGCGATGCTGGTCTGAAGCCGGTTTTGAAGAAGTTGAAGCTGATCAGCTTGGATGCTTCCGGCAGCAAGATTTCCGATCGCGGTTTGCTCGATCTGCCTTCTCAGCAAACGAGCCTGCGGATGCTCGATCTCAGCTTCACGAAACTGAGCGATACTGGACTGAAGCCAGTCACCACTCTGCGGGAACTTCGACATCTTTCGCTGATTGATTGCCGAGTCACCGACGACAGCATTGAAGGACTCGCTCGCCTCAGCAGGGTCCGCGAAATTTATCTCTCGAAGACAGATGTGTCCGAAAAAGCTGCGGAGCAATTGCGACGAACGCTTTCCACTTGCCGCGTCGAGCGATGACGAGCGATCAAAATCCGCCAACTGCCGCCTTGTCGGCTTTCTTCTGCGGCGGCTGTGAAGGAACGGTGAGTTCTTCCAGCGTGTGCTTCACTCGGTCTTCCAGCTTGAGCCGAGAATTCATGGCTCGCGGAAAGATCAACACCAGCCCGACATGCACGTCTTTGACTTCCATCCAATAAAAGATGGCATTGATGGGCTGATCTTCTGGAGGAACCGGAATCCATTCGACCTTTTTCTTGCCGACATACTGCGAGAACCCGCGCATCTGTTCCCAAGGCCAAGGAGCGTCCGACGTTTCTGTCTGCACGTTGTACGCACTCGCCAAAACGTTCGTCAGATCAGTGCGGTAGTGCAGCGGTTCAATGTCGTTGTTGGTTTGTTTTTCAACCCATCGAGGGAGATTGCTCAGCAAATGCAGGTAAGCCATCCCCTCACCCGAAGGTTCCAAATCAACTTTTGCTCGCCATGAAGCCAAAACGCCGTCGAGTTGAACGTTCGGGTGATACCCCAAACGGCTCGGATCATCATTCGGATCGAGCGGCTGCGCTGGGGTCTTTTCGTCGGCAGGAGGTGCGGGAGGCAGAATCTGTTCGAACGGCTTCGGGGCACGAATCTTGACCCCTTCAAACGGAACGATCTTCGGGCCGAGCGCCAAGTTCACTCGTTCGAGGTACTCAAAATAATCCTTCGTCTGCCTGAGTCGAGTTTCGTACGTGTCCGCTCCGCAACCGATGGCCGTCAGCGACGCCCCGGTCAACCCCGCCAAAAATTTCCGACGATCCAATTTAGACGACAGGTTCGACGAGGCTCTTCGCAACATTCTGCTCTCGACTTCGTGAGGAGGCGGCACGTCATGAGGTGCCGTAGTGGGTGTCATCACCATTTTCGATGGCTCGGCGATTGTGCGAGTGACTCGGAAGAGCGTCAAGCCGGAGTAATCCGTTCTGCGTCACGAACTCGTCCACCCCCAACAAAAAAAATCGGGCCGACTCGCAAGGAGTCGACCCGATTTCATGATGAGCACTCAGTCGCACCCAACTTGGCAATTAAGCCTTCGGAGCCGGGGCGGCTTCTTCCTTCGGCGGAGCCGGAACTTCCTTCACGGCCGGGGCAGCAGCAGCCGGAGCGGCGCTACCACAGCAGCTCGTCGGAGCCGAGCAGCAGGTCGCGGCTGGCTTGCAGCAGCTCACCGTCTGGATCTGGCACGGGGCCGGAGCACAGGCGGTGGCGCACGGAGCCGGAGCGGCTTGTGCGCAGCAGGTCGGCTTGCAGCATTTGACCTTGGGGGCCTTGCAGCACTTGACCTTCGCGGGCTTGCAGCAGCGGTGACTGGCTTCAGCGGCACCGCTGAATGCGGCCAGGACAGCCAGGGTTGCGCTCAACGCAACCAACTTCATAGAACGACTCATGTTGTCTCCCTTTCATTCCACTATGATGGCCTGGCCTCTCGGCCCGATCCATCGAGGCGAACAAGCACAGCCCTCATGGCTCTACTGTTCAAGACGATTCGCGTCCGACACTCCCTGGACGCTAGGTGTTACACAATGTTGACGATCGGACAAACTCTTCCGATTACGTAAATTATGCGGGGTAGGATAGCCGTGACGTCTCCATTGTCAAACCAACACGAGACCTCAAATCCCGCTGAATCGCCGCTTCACACGGATTTCATTTTGAATGAGTTTCCCTCTCGCATTGGTTCGACGTTGCCTCGCATCTGGTCCGTAGGTTCCCAGCAATGGAATTTGACCGGTCAAACGAAGTTGATGGGGATCGTGAATGTCACTCCCGATAGCTTCTCAGACGGTGGTCAGTTTGACTCAGTGACCGCTGCTGTTGAGTACGCGCTGAGATTGGCCGAAGAAGGTGCGGACATCCTGGACGTCGGCGGCGAGTCGACACGGCCTGGCGCGACTCCGGTCCCGTTGGAAGAGGAACTACGACGAGTCGTCCCTGTCGTTCGCGAACTCGCGCGGCAATCGCGGGTGCCGATCAGCATCGACACCTACAAAGCGGAAGTCGCCCGTCAGTGCCTCGAAGCCGGAGCGGTGATCGTCAACGACATCTCTGGCCTGACGTTTGATGCCGACATGCCATGTGTCTGCCGCGAGTCATCTTGCGGTGTGATCGTCATGCACATTCAAGGGACTCCGCAGACGATGCAACTCGAACCACAGTACGCGGACGTCGTCGCTGAAGTCTGCGGGCATTTTTCTCAACGCCTTGATGCTCTTGAAACTGCTGGCATCGCGCGCGAGCGAATCATGCTCGACCCCGGCATCGGTTTCGGCAAGACCGCCGAGCACAACTTGCAACTGCTGTCTCACATCGCCGAGTTGCACGAACTCGGCCGGCCCATTTTGATCGGGCACTCGCGCAAGCGATTCTTGAAAAAGTTGCTCGGCCGCGAAGTCGAGGAACGTCACGCTGGCACGTTGGGAGTCAGCATCGCGCTCGCTTCACAAGGAACAGAGATCTTGCGAGTCCACGACGTCAAAGCGACCCGCGACGCGCTGCTCGCGTGGCAAACCGTTCTCAATGCTGCGTCACGACGCTGAAAGCAATTGGCGGATGTGTCGCGTATCCGCCACAGGTCATGCCTTCCGAATTTTCTCGCGGCCAACCGTCACGTTCTTCGTCGCGTTGCGGGTGTCGAGCACCATCTTCGAGTGCTTAACAATGAATTCGCAGTCGTAGGCCGAGTGATCGGTTGCAATCAGCACGCAGTCTTGGGCGGCGAGGAATTCGGGTGTCAGCGATGAGCTGTCCATGTCGGGCACGTCGTGATGCCGCATCTTCGGAAGACTCGGCACATACGGGTCGTTGTAGGTCACGACCGCTCCGCGCGCGAGCAGCATTTCCATCAGCACGAACGATGGGCTTTCGCGAGGATCGTCCACGTCTTTTTTGTAGGCCATGCCGAGGATGGCGATTTTGCTGCCCTTCATCGCCCGCTCGCGGTCGTTCAGCGCCTCC
>JAYVQJ010000948.1:0-4598 GCA_043777235.1 Planctomycetia bacterium | reverse complement strand
GTACCGAGAATTCTCTTGATAATTTCCACTCGTAATCGAGTGGAAAGCGACTGGTAATTCCGCCCCTTCAGACTCGTTCCCGTTGGTTGTGTTCGATCACTTCAAACGGAGGAAACGAGATGTCTGACCGCAAGGGAGTTAGTCCCGAAGCCGTCCTGGAAGTCATCCCCGACCCGGAGACGGTTCGCCAATCACTCGGCCGAACGATTCGGCAAGCGGCGTTGCTGCGAAGTCTGTTGCGTGTCGCCGTCCGCAAGGCCGGCAATCCCGATGACGATGAACAGACGACATCGCGGGAGGTGTCCCGAAATGCGTAACGCATTCGCTCCCGATGTTCCCGCGCCGATCACTGTGACGCCCGCGAAGGATTTGAGTCCATTGGTCGTTGATCTACAGACGGCGGCGAAGCTCTGCGGCGTGTCTGACAGGCATCTCCGCAAATTCCTCAACGTCATCCCGCACATTCGGATTGGCAATCGTTTGTTGTTCCGTGTCGATGCGTTGCGGGACTGGCTCGCCTCGCAAGAGACGACCGAACCGATTGGGGGTGCCGCATGACCGCCCCCGGACGTGAAGACGTGAAGCGACAAGGCCGGCGCGACAGCGAACGACGCAAGCGGCGTTCGCTGTCTGTTCTGGAAGCTCGGCGAGAGTTGTTCGTGTTGCGTGGCCGACGTGCTCTGTTGGCGATGCTGCTGGAAGTCGGCTCGGCGACGGCTGACGACGTGCGAGACGCGGTGACGTTGCCGGCGGACATCAAGCCGACTCTGTTCGGATCAGTTCCGGGAATGCTGGCATTCGCAGGGATCATCCGAGCGGACGGGTTCGCGAAAACGTGTCGGCCGATCGCTCATGCTCGTGATGGCCTGAAAGTCTGGAAGTTGGTGAATCGCGAAGCCGCCGAGCAATGGCTGATCGACCATCCCGACCGGGCCAACGATCCGCCAAGCGGCGGAGCGGTGGTTTCCTCACCCGAACCAACCATCGCCCCGGCCGGCGGGGCGACAACACAACGAACGCTGTTCGACGAAAGGGGGCGGCTGTGAAATCGAATCACGGAGTCTCACCGCGCAACGACGATGCCAAGAGTGTGACGCCGCCAGTGAAATCGTTGGCAACGAGTCCGGGCCGGTTGCTCTACAAGGTTCGGAATTGGGACACGCTGTTTGAAAACGCTCAGTCGCGGAAGTGTGCGCGGCTCAGTTGGGTTCCCGTGCCGAACAAGCATGACGGGAAATCGTTTCGACGGATCATCTCGACCGAGAACGGACCCGCGCTGTACGGGGCTTGGATGCTGATCCTGCAAGTCGCCAGCAAGTGCCCGCAACGCGGAGTGCTCGGCGACGAAGACGGGCCGTTGGACGCGGACGACTTGAGCCACAAGACGGGTTGCCCCGCTGATCTATTTGCCGTCGCGCTCACGATGCTGTCGGAGCCTCGCATCGGGTGGTTGGAAGTCGAACCCGTGGGAGTGGAGTGGGAGCCGGCTCCGAGTCCGCTACCAGAGCAATCCACCGACGCGGGGCAGAACAGAATGGAATCAGAACGGAAGAGAACAGAACCGACCAGACGGAAGAAAGGCGCGGCTGTCGCCGCGGCGAGTGTCGCGGGGGCTGCTCAAGCAGTTGATCCTGAGTTGCTCGACTGGCTGCGCTGGTGGAACACGTTGAAAGCCGAGTCGCTCGTGATGGCGGGAGTCAGCGAGCGAGAACCGAGCCGGGCTGTCGTTGAAGCGTGGAAGCGTTGCAAGGCTGATGCCTCGCTCTGCGAACGGCTGCGCGACCGTGGAGCGATCGAACGGGAAATCCGGGCGAGTTCGTTCCTGCATTCGGCCGGCTGGTTTCGATTGGAAAAGTTGCTCGGCGGTCGAAACAGCGACGGCGAGTTGATCCTGACCAAGTTGTTGGAATCGTCCTACCAAGATCGAAAGGAACCTGATGTCAAAGCCCATGCCTCAACGGGATCGAAAGGCAAATCCGTCGCCGAGTACGTCAAACGGAACAACATCGAACGGGCAGGCGGCACAACGTCTGTGGCCGAACAGCGTCCGACAGGGTGATTGGGAGCGAGTCCCGGTCGTTGTTCGACAAGAATTGAATCGCTGTTGTCAGCAACGACGTTGGCCGCTGGTTGTGCTGGGAGACAAAGGCGTCGGCAAAAGCGTGTTCGCTGCGCTGGCATATCGAGATTGGTCACTCGGATCGGCTCACTTTTTGCCGGCGGCAACCGCTGCCAGCATGTTGAAAACCGCCGAGATTCAAGGCATCGAACTGCCGGACGTGCAATGTCGGATGACCGATCAAGCCTTGCTCCGTCGTTGGGGCGAGTTGGCTGGCTTGCTGGTCTTGGATGACCTGACCAACGGGTTGACGTTCGGCACGGCAACGAAAGCTCTGTGGCGAATCATCAACGAACGTGCTGACCGGCCGATGATCGTCACGGCCAACGGATCCCCCGAAACCATCGCCGAGATATTGGGCGAGTCGCTCACCGACCGCTTGGCTCAAGGGACGGTGTTGCTCTGGCCGGGTGAATCGAAGCGTCCACCTCAAGGCCGTGTGTTGGTTGTGGAATGATTTGGTTTCTCGTCTGCCGCGTTCGATGCGTGGCCGATATCTTGTTCGTCACCTTTGCTCGTTGCCGGCTTGCGTTCGTCCTGGAAAGCGGACGCGGCCGGCGGCGAGCCTTTCCAGAAAGGTTCCCCCAATGGCCAGCATTTCTACCGACGCGAAGGGCAACCGCCGAATCGTCTTCACCAACTTGAGCGGCAAGCGCGATGCGATCTACGGCGGCAAGTTGCGGATGCGTGATGCCGAGACGATTGCCACCAAGATCGAAGCGTTACTCTCGGCGAAGTCATCACGTCGCCCAATTGAACCCGACCTTGCCGAATGGGTTGCCGACGTTCCTGATTGGCTGGCCGAGAAGCTCGCCGACAAGGGGCTGATCGCTCGGCGTGTCAAAGACAGCGACGTTGACCGAGGGACGTTGCTCGGCGAATTCTTGACCGATCACCTTGCCCGCCGTTCTGATTTGAAAGGCACGTCGCTGGTCGTGTACGAGCACGTCCAACGGAACCTGGAAGCATTCTTTGGCAAAGACAAGCCGCTCCGTGAAATCACCGAAGGGGACGCCGTGGACTTCGGCAGATACTTGGCGGCCGGAAAGGCACGACGCAACAAGTCTGGTGAGAAGTTGAGCCGCACGACGGTTGATCGTCGCATGAGTCTGGCCACAACGATCTTCAACGACGCCGTGCGGCATCGGCTGGTTGCCGGCAACCCGTTCAACGAATGGCGGAAGCCGCTCAAAAACGTCATCAGCCGCACGAACAAGGCTCGGCAACGCTTCATCAACCAAGACGACTTCGCTCGAATCGTCGCCAAAGCTCCCGATGCCGAATGGCGGTTGCTGCTGGCACTGGCTCGATTCGGCGGGATGCGTGTCCCGTCCGAGCCGCTGTCGCTCAAGTGGTCTGACGTGGATTGGGAACAGAACCAAATTCGCGTCCCCTGCCCGAAGCTGGAACACATCGAAGGGCGTGAGAGTCGAATCGTTCCAATCTTCCACGAACTGCGATCGTACTTGGAAGAATGCTGGGACGCGGCCGAGACGGGAGCCGTTTGGATCATCGCGAAGCATCGTCCGCTCTGCGTCCGCAACGGCGATGGCTGGCGCGGAGCGAATCTGCGGACGATGCTTCACAAGATCATCCGCCGCGCGGGATTCGAGCCGTGGCCAAGAGCCTGGAACAACCTCAGAGCGTCACGAGCGACCGAACTGGCGGAAGACTTCCCCGGCCATGTTGCCGCCGCGTGGCTCGGTCACACCGAAGAAATCGCCAATGCTCACTACCGCCAAGTCCTGCCCTCACACTTTGAAAAAGCGACGCGCATTCCGACGCGCGCTCTGTCGGAAATGCCCGAAACCGAAGGAAACTCGGTTGTGCGTCCGATGCGTGAAAACGAAAAAGCCCCGGAGTTTCCGGGGCTTTCCGTTCCTTGCATGTTAGTGCAAGGATCATCAGGTGGAGGCGGTGGGACTCGAACCCACGACCTACGGATTAAAAGTCCGTTGCTCTACCAACTGAGCTACACCTCCAAAGTTGTTTGGTCCAATCAATCGTGACGTGTCTGTCTGCGGCTCTCTTTGAGAGTCTCATTCAGTCACGAGTTGGATCGGCTTCTCCGAGAACAATCTCTCCCCGTTGATCGTGTGTGTTTCCGGCGGCCGGTCATTGAATCGCCACACGGGTCGCTGAGAGGGGGCGGAGTCTATCGAGACGAAATCTGTCAGTAAACCTTCTGGCGAACGGGTCAAAGAGTCGGGTAGTGTCCTATTTTCAATGTAGCCCGACGTCGCCGACGTCGGGAATAACCGACTTCGGCGAAGTCGGCCTACAAATTAGGACACTACCAAGAGTCGTCGGATTTGGCAGGATTGGGATGACCGCTGAAGTTTCCATGATCGACACGATCGGAGTTCGGGGTGTTTCGAGTTTGGCGGTCGCAGGGAACGTGCTCATCGCAATCAGGGTGCGGCTCGCAGTGGTCGCGCGAATGATGCGGGTGCCGACACAACCGGCCCGGCGATTCCTG
>JAYVQJ010000947.1:0-4601 GCA_043777235.1 Planctomycetia bacterium | reverse complement strand
GGCACTTGATGAAAAACCAAAAGCTGCTGCGTGAAGCGGTTCAGAAATCGGTGACTTGAGAACAACCATCGCAGTTCAAAGAGGGGAGTCTGTCTCGCGAATCGGGACAGACTCCCTTCGCTTTCAAACCGGCAACTTGATGTGCTTGAGCACCTGCCGGGGCGGACGCCGCTTCGTCGCGATTCGCTCCTGCGGGCCGCGTCTCGTGGATTCGAGGTAGTCCTTGATCTGCTCGTCGCTCACACGAACGCCGGGGCAGCGGTGATGGCCGAGCTTGCCGGACTCGATCAACTGATAGACCGTCCCGACCGAACAGCTAAGAAGTTCGGCGACTTGGCTGACTTTCAGCATGGCCGGTCTCCTTCTCTTTTGAGTCGATCGGTTCGGATCGGGCCTTCAGGGCTTCCCAAAAATGTTTGCGGCAGAGGAAGCCGGTGAGGCCATCGTTGAAATTGGCGACGACACCTTCGCCTTGAACGCGGCACCAGACGCACTGGCCGTCGCCGTACTTGGTGATCGTGAGCATCTCGCTCTCCTTGGAATTTGAAGACACAGCGTCTCCGATCGGGGAGACGTTGAATGGCTCAACGGACAACAGGCCGCGTGAGCAAAAGAGTGCGGACGCATCGGAAAGCGGGATGCGCCGCAAAGGAGAGACGTGCGGTTGTCCCGGCGAAGTCGTTGGTCGCTCGATTCGAGTGACGCTGCGAGTCCGCGCTGGGAGTGCCGGAGAGTCGGCAGGGCGACTCTCCGACGTTGTTGATCTACTCCGCAGAGTTCTCATCCCGGCCGTGTTTGGCTTCGGTGTCGAGAATGAACTGCCACGCGCGATCCGTGAGGAGTCGCACGATGGGGAGATCGTCTCGACCGAAGGTCGTGGTCGTTTTGAACTCATTGCCGTCCTTGTATGTTCGCTGCACGCTCACCTTGTGAAAGGTGACGTCACCGTTCTTCGTCTCGGCCGTGTTGGCGAAGACGCTGGCGGTGATGCCGCGCAAGCGAATGACATGAACTGGCTTCACGGAGTCTTTCGAGGGAGTCATAGAAAATTGGGGAACTGAGATAAAACGGCGGTCGGCGTGACGATCACGCTTTCTGCCAGAAACGATCGTCTCCAGAAAAACAGCAATTCTTCGATGTCGCCCGAATGCTTTGATCCGCCTCCCTGCCAGCGGATGTGAGATTCGTGCGCTCTGATGAACTGCGGCGATCCTGGAGAACTCCACTTCCAAGTGTTGCTTGGAAGAATTGGAGTCACGGGGAAATCGGCGATGACAGTACATCGCCGCGAAGACTCGAAACGAACTCAGAACGCCGAAGAGGGAAGCGTCTGAGTTTTGAAAATGTGTTCCATCCGGGCATGATCGGTGGTTGCTGAAGTCAGCAACGCTGCGATCAAACGCTGGGATTCCGGGAAGCCGTCAGGGCGGCTTCCCGGTCGATCCGTTCTCAATAATCGTCCGGCAAGAGTGCGGTGATTCCACCGCCCGGACCATCCTCGATGAACCAGAGTCGTTCCGATGTGTCTGGCGACTCGAAGACTTGCAGGTAATCGAGGCCGTCGTGCTTCCGAGCCTCTTCTTGTAACTCCACAAGACAAGTGAGAATCGTCGCCGGATCGAATTGCTCGAACGCAGTACGAGTGGCGACGAATGGCTTGTCCTTGGATGGAATGAAGAAGTTGCAGGATTCCTTCGACGTGTAGGAAATCTCCTGCGGCTTCCATTGCAGTCTTTGCATAGAAGTCGGGGGAACGAAATAAAGGCGTCTCGTCGTGAGACGCACCGAAAACGCGCGACTGGCCAAAACCCGTCCGTCCCTGAAACGGACGAATCAAGCCAATCGTTCGTGAACGGGCACCATCGAAAAAGTTGTCGCAAACAAAGCACACACAACAGACAGAAACAAAACGGGGAGCAGCTTGACCTCGGCAGCCTCGCGTGAGCGAGGAATTGAACTTCCGAAGATGGAGCAATTTCCTAGCTCCGGCAGTTGCCGATTGATCACAAGTGGGGTGTCCGAGGGTGTACCGGAAAGGTGTACCACAATGTGTACCGGGGGTGTCCTCCCCCGGACACCCGCGTTGTTTGTGTGGGTTGTTTTGTATGTTGTTTTCCCGCCCCAGCTTGGGGGTGCCAGGAGCTTGCTCTGCTGAGGCATCGCAACTCCTGGCCTTTGGGCCGTTCGGGGAAGTCGCTCGCTGTGGCTCACGAATCCCCGACGCTCGCTCTGGCTCGCTACGTCCCAAAGGCCAGGGGTGCGCCCCCGGCACCCCACGAACCGACTCAACATTTCGTTTTGATGCTGAAGCAATGGATGTCGAAATCGACTTGGTCGGTTCGTCCTCGGCTTGTGGCCGAGGTGCAAGCTGGCCCCCCCTGTGTTTGTTGTTTTGTTTTGCAGGTTGTTTGTTTTTTGGAAGGTACTTCGTCATGAGGATTTCCCTTCCGAGAGGGGAGTGGGCTTAACCAGCGATGCCGGCTCGCCTTCGCAGGGATACCAGATTGGCTCGAAGAGCAGTTTTTCCGGTGTCACGTCTTCTTGCGATGCGAACCGCCAGAGCTGTGCATCACGTTTTTCGCGAATCACTTTGCGAAGCGCGTCTCGACGCCGAGCGTTCGGAGCGACCATCAAGACCGTGAACGTGTCGATGGTCGTTTCGGGAAAGTGCCGACGATGGCCGGACACCTCCGCGAGAACCGAATAGCCCTGCGCCTTCGATGCGGCGATTTGATGAACTCCGGTCGTCGCTCGGTCCTGCTCCAGGTAGAAGACTTTCGCGTGTCCTCGCGTACTCAAGAGAAACGCCGCGTCGGGAGCGCAAATCAGACGCGGCGACGAACGCAGCAGCGTATAGAGGCGGAAGCGTTTCTCCGGCAGCGTCTCGGTGGGATTTACGACGTCGTACTCGTTGAACCATTCGAGGATCTGGACGCTGTTGGGAGAGTCGTCGTTTTGCGAGCGGATCGACTCATCGAACGTGATGTGAGTTTCGCTTACGGCGAGCCAATGCCAGACGTGGTGCATGGTCGGCTGTTGAACGGGGATCACGAGGAAGCGGTCATCGCCGGTCATCTCGGCGAGCAGTGCATTCCCTTTGAACGACGGATAGTAGACCGGAGCGGGCGCACCATTTTTCGGATGCGAGACGAGCATCGACTGGCGGCTGATCAGCTCGGCATCAATGAGCGATTGCAACCGGCGGCGCGTAATGCGGCCGTGCGTGTCTTCGGGGAAGACCAGCCGCTGAATCTGCTGACGATTCAGGACGTAGTAGCGTGCAATCGCACGAAGGATGGAAAGATCGCGATCCGTGACCATGACAGATGACCTCTAGGGAAGAAAGATGCCGAGGCTCCTGAATAGCTCAGGGTCTCGGCAAAAGGTGCTCCCGAGGTCGGGATGCGTTCTCAGGCAACTCGGTTGCTTCGCTCGAAAGCGAAATCCACGCGAGCCGTCACTAAGAGCACTTCAATTGAAGTGTCGCGGAGATTTGTATCGGCGGCTTGTGTGACGTCAAGATCAGGCGCAGACTTTTCGCGTGACAAGGCTGATGTCACCAGAGGCCACCCAAGCCGCGTGGGACGCGGAACTCAAGCTCCTGAAACTGGATGCTGAAGAATGGTTGGCTGTGTTCCACGATCAAGCGGAACATGAATATCTGCGATCGGCCTTCGCCGAGAAGTATCGAACCGCTGTTGGCGTCCATCCCGATCAACGTGAAGAATTTCGCGAAGCACTGGTTCGTGTCCGTGAAGGCGGCGGGATGCCGGTTGCCGATCTAATCGACGTTCTCAACCGTCGATGAACGGTGATTTTGAGGCAACAAGGGATTGCTGATCTTGATCGGCTTTGGTTGGAATCACGATGGTCTTGTGAAGCAACCGGTGAAGACGCTCCTGCATCTCGTCCTCGATTTGCTTGGGTGACGCAAACAAACTCGATTGAAAATTCCGATCAATCATCTGGTCAACCTCGGCGAGCACTTCGGGCATTTCTTCGCGAAGCGTCGCCGCGTCAAACGCGAGATATCCCGGTGTGGAGCGTTTGACATCCACGTCATGGAGTTTCGGATCATCGACGAGTCGAACGATTGCTCGGCCGCGTGAGAGATTGCGGATGTCTCGCGCCCAGACGCGCAAATCTTCGTCGAACGTCTGGTACACTCGGCTCGCGAGTTCCAAATAGTCTTCATGAACTGGCACGAGTGTTTGATGCGTTCCGCTCGTGCTGCCGCTTGTCCTCGATCCTCCCTCGCCGTGCCCGTCACTGCCGCCGCGGGTGTCTCCCGTGCCACGGATCACGCCCAAAACCTTCTTGTCGCTATGCGACCAGTTCTGCCCGTATGTCTGATTCCAGTTCTCGGCGTCCGATTGCGACGTTGACCAACTGCCGAGTTCCGCGACGCGATGACCGGTCAAGCGTTGTCGCTGTGAATACCACTCGGCTTTGATCTTGTTTGGATCGAACCGAATCGACGCAAGTTCGTGAGCGAGGATGTCGGCGTCTTCGCCCTGGACGCCGAAGATCATCCGGCTTTGGGCTTGGAAGATCAGCGATGTGAGGTCCGTGTCGCCGCGTTTGAGTTGGCTGAAACTCTG
>JAYVQJ010000946.1:0-4619 GCA_043777235.1 Planctomycetia bacterium | reverse complement strand
TCCGTGTACCGCTGATGCGCGGGAGGCAGCCCCATGATCGAACCGAAGTTCCCCTGCCCATTCACCAGCGGGTATCGCATGGTGAAGTCCTGAGCCATGCGGACGAGTGCTTCGTAGACCGCAACGTCGCCATGCGGGTGATAGTTGGCGAGCGTCTCACCGACGATTCCCGCGCACTTGCGCGGCTTGGTCGCGGCGAGCAGCCGGAGTTCCTCGAACATGACGTAGAGGATGCGTCGCTGCACCGGCTTGAGTCCGTCGCGCACGTCGGGCAACGCGCGGGACATGATGACGCTCATCGCGTAGTTCAAGTAACGGCGGCGCGTCTCTTGGCTGATCGAGACGTATTGCAATTGGCCGGCGTCGCTCGTTTCGTTGCCGTTGTCGGGCGTGGTGGTGTCTTCGTCGCTTCGCGGCACAGTGTCATTTCGCGGCACAGTGAATCCTTCACGTTTCAGCCGTACCGCAAGTGGACCAGAAAAAAGTAGACCGGTCACTCCGTGACCGGAAAGTTCGAGTCACGGAGTGACTCGTCTACGTTTTATGGCCGCTCCCTGACGGTCGCGGTACGGCGATCTCTTGGCTGTTGGGTTGGGCAATCTGCGTCAGTCGAAAGGTGGCAGATTCTAGCGGTTGGCTTGAGTTTGCAAGGTTCGGCGACTCGTCGGGATGTGCCGGTGATTCGGCGAGTGACGCCTATGCCGAGCGAAGCCAGGCGGTGTTGCTCAAGCGGCTCGGAAGAACCGTTAGAACCGAATCGGCAGGTCGTTCACGACCGATTGGAAGAATCGTCACAAGAAGTCGCCGCCGGCCAGCGGTCAGGGATGACCGACCCAGAACAGGCCGACGCGAACAACACGGACGTTGTGAAGGGGGCGAACATGCTGAAGTCAATTCTGATGTCGTTGGGAGTCGCGGCGCTCGTCGCGTTTGCATCGACAGATTCGATCGCGCAACAACCTGGTGGGCCGTATGCCGTCCGTCAGATGTCGGGCATGGGTCCGCAAGGAGCACCCGGCCAATTGCCACCCGGAGCGGTCGTCGTGATGCCGGCTCCGCAAGGGTATCCACAGATGCACGCGCCGATGTACCCGTCGCCGGTGCCGAACGTGCCGACGTATGTGGGCGGCACGACCTACACGAATCAGGCGTTTGCGCCGCACGAGATGCTCTACCCGCACGAGTACAAAGCTCTGTACCCGCCGTTCTATCACAAGGTCAGCGGCAAGTGGTGGTGGACTCCGTTCGGTATGGAATCTCACGACAAGTGGGAACTGCAAGGGACCGAAGTGAAGGTCAAGTATCGCAGCAGCTATCGCTGGTGCTCGGGTTTCTGTCCGCCGACGAACTGGTAGACCAACACGATTGTTGGCGAGACGCAAAACAAACAACTCACTCCAAACAATCAACTCACACGGATGTGGGAGAAGACGATGATGATCCTCAAAAACTTTTTCCGTGGCGGCGTGCGAATGCTAATCGCCGGAGCGGCTTTACATGGTCTGAGCCAGATGTCTTGGTCACAGGATGTTGATTCGGCTGAGTTCCAAACATCCAACGTGTCTCGCGGCAAACAGGTCTCGCTCGTTGCTGACGAGAAGGCTCCTGCGCCGCCGACGGAAGATGCTCCAGGACGCGTTCAAAGTCAGGGGCCTGCGGGCGTGGCCCGTGTTCCCGGTTGCACGAGCATCGGCTGTGCGAACGGCGCGTGCGGTCCGAACGGATGTACGTCCGGCGGTGGATGGGGAGCCAACGGTAGTCCGTCATGCCGAGCCAATGGAGGCCGCGGTCAACCCGTTGGCTCGTACACCTTCAACGATGCCGGTCGAGCGTGCCGCGGAGCCGGTCGCTCTGTTGGCAATGCGTTCGGATCAGCCGGCAATGCGGTCGGCTCGGTGATGCCGAGTCAGCAATGCGATTGGAACGACGAGGTGGGAGGCGGCCATTGCAAGCAACATGGTTGCCGGAACTGTCCACATTGCTGTGGTTGGCTGGGTGATCAGTGGGCTCAGTTCAACGCTCGTAATCGTCAGCAAGGTGAGATTCTGCGAGCACATTGTCACGGCAAGATGGCCTACTTCCATCCGATGGGAAATGGTGGCGAAGGAGTTCCTCCGTTCGGTTGCTATCACTTGGTCTACGCGGTCGATCCGGGTTACTCCGATCCGCGTGACAGCCAGATTTACGCGGCTCAGGGGTACGGAGTTCCGATCGCCGTGCCGCTCGCACCGACCGTGCGACACACGATGAATTACTCGACCGGGATTCCGGCGAGCCGATTGACGCCGATTTCCAATGTCGTACCGCCGCGTGGTGGACGGGGTTGGTAAGCAGAAGGCAGTGGGCAGCACGGTGAGGATTGAAGTCAAACGGGCGCGGCCCGCAGGAAGGGAATTGTCATGAGCAGAGTTTTTCTCAAGGGACTGAGTTTCACTGGGCTGTGCTTGCTCGCGCTGGCTTCAGCACCGAGCAGCCGCGCAAACGATGCGTGTCCGACGTGTCCTCAGCAAACGTGTCCGACCTGTCCACAGCAATGCCAATCTTGTCCGGGCTACTGTCGCACGGGCTGCGATGATTGTTGCTTGAAGGCGATCGAGAAATGGGCACTGTGTCCGAGCTACTACATCCTGCCGCCGGACTACGGTTTTAATACTCCGGTCAAAGTGCCGGTCGTCCGTCGCGGCGTGACTTACTACCGATATTACCCCGAGCAGTGGTACGGCACCGGGTCGCCGCCGGCAGGGAAGTATCGCAGTTATCCGCAGGTGTACTCGCCGACCGACACGACGCAACTGGGCTACACGTACCAGCAGGTTCCGTATTGGCAACCGGCGAATCGCTTGCCTCCGCCGCCGGTCCCATCGCAGTGGCATGTGCGTGAGGGGCATCGCGGGTATCAAGGTCGCTGGCACGACTGTTACACGCCGATCCATCACCATCAATCCGCCAACGTGCAGTACTGGGTCGAACCGCTGGGGAATCGAGCTTGGGCTCCGATGCCAGCCGCTCAACCAACGGGACCGGTCGGATGTCCGCCAGCACCCTCTCCCTCTCCGGCTCCGGTCGTGGAACCGAACCCGGCTCCGAATAAGCTGGTGCCTGAGCCTGCGGCACCAGCTCCGCCGGCACCTGTTCCAGCTCCTCCCGCCGACGGGAAGACTGCGGCGAAAACAAAATCGCGAGTGATGTCGATGTTGCGGACGAAGTAAGACTGACGAATCGACTCACAAATCACTTGAGGGCATGACACGTTGAAGGGGTGACAAGTTGGTGGCCGCACTCGTGCGCCGCCCGCTTGTCACCCCTTCTCCCTGTCATGCCCTTCGCGCATTCGGCAGAATGACCGGTGATGTCCGCTTATCATCCCGTCGTGAAGTCCGCGTCATGAACCGTCAAGCTTGGGTTGCCTGGCTTTTGATTCTGCTGCAAGCGGCGATGTTCTGGTACATGTCGGAAACGATTCTGTTTCCGATCTTGGTCATCGCGATCAGCTTGCCGGCTGTGTGGCGGAAAAAACGGGCTGAAATCTCTGCGAGTTATCTGCCTTGGATCGACATGGCTCTGGCGGCCGGTTGCGGATTGCGTTGGAACCTTTTGCCCTACGAACCGCGGACGGTGGACACTTTTTTGAGTTATCCGCTGGTTCACGCGGCCGGTCAGTTCTTCTTGTGGGTGCAGGTAGCTCGCTTGTGGATTCGGCGACCTGACCGACCGCTGCCGATGTATTTGCCGTTGCTGGCCGTGCTGGTCTTCATCTGTTTGGGGGATGTCCAGCTCTCGAAGTATGGCCGCATGAGACGCATGCACATGCGGGCCACCTTGGCGTTGGTGGGACTCTCGTGTGCGTACTACGCCCTGGCACGGCGACGTCAGGAACCATCGACGTCATCCTCGTCGTCGACAGCATCCTCGTCGTCGCGTTGGGTGCGTCCGGTCGCGACGGCGGGAGTGTTGCTGGTCTCTGGCGTGAGCGCTCGCGCCGGCAATGCGTGGTTGTTGGAGAAATGGACGGCGATCGAGCAGCTGCTGATGCGTGCTTCGGGATCGCGGTTTCAGTCACCACGACAAAATCTGATGGTCGGCTTTTCAGGGCAGGCTCCCTTGGGATCAGTGCAGTTGCTCCGCTCGTTTCTGGACGAAGAGATTGCCGTGCGCGTGGTCTCGGAGCGTTCACCCGGATACTTGCGCGGCGCGGTCTTTGAACGATATTCCTTCCGCATTTGGGAGATGCACGCCGATTGGGCTCCCGTCAATCGATCGCGTAAGCCGGTGCCCGAGTCGGATCGACTGGCGATGCACTCCGAGACGCCGGGGCCATCGTCTTCGCAGTTCTTGCTGCGTGAGACTGCGGCGAAAAAACTGCGGCCGATCACGATCTGGCGATCTCCGGCGATGGACCGATTCACGTTTCTGCCATTGGGGACATCGCGATTGGACACTCCGGTGCCAACGCTGAGTTTCGATCGGCACAGCATTGTGAGCGCGGACAACATGCCGTCGGAAGTGAGCCAGACAGCATGGATTCCCGATCCAGCCGGCGAGAATCCGCAAGAGCCGATCGTGCAGCCGAACCCGTTGGAAGAAGGAGCCCCTTTGGAGTTGAGTCGGCTGGAGATCAT
>JAYVQJ010000945.1:0-18207 GCA_043777235.1 Planctomycetia bacterium | reverse complement strand
GGGCTGCGACGAGGCGATGGAGCTGCTGAAGGCGTAACATGAATCGCTGTTTGATTTCATTCGCCGTCCTCGTCTTGGGGGCGGCGAATTTTTTCGTTCTGGCTCAGGACGCCGCGCCGAAAAGCGAAGCAGCTTCGGCGGCCGATCTCGATTTTTTCGAGAAGCGAGTGCGCCCGTTGCTCGTGCAACGTTGCTTTGAATGTCATTCGGCGAAGGCGGAGAAATTGAAAGGTGGACTGTTGCTCGACAGCCGCGAGGCGATTCTCACGGGCGGCGACAGCGGACCAGCCGCGGTGAGCGGCGACGTCGAGAAGAGTCTGCTCGTTCAGGCGATTCGATACGACAACGAAAACGTGCAGATGCCTCCGGCCGGTAAGTTGCCGGAAGCGGAGATCGCTGTGCTGACGGATTGGGTGCGGCGCGGAATGCCGTTTCCGGCGGCCAGCGCTACGAAGACAAGTCGGCGTGTGATCGACATTGCTGAAGGCAAGAAGCATTGGGCGTTTCGCCCTTTGGAGTGCGGTGATTCATCGCCGCTTTCAATGTTTTTACGTTCGGAAAACAAGCGACGTCTCGAAGCAATCCAAAGCGGCGATGAATCGCCGCACTCCAAAGGACGCATCGACTCGTTCGTTCAGGACGCACAGCGTCAACACGGTTTGAAATCGTCACCCGAAGCCAGCCGGCAAACTCTCATTCGCCGCGTGACCTTTAACTTGCTCGGCCTTCCGCCGACATCCGAGGAGGTTCAGGATTTCGTCGGCGATGAATCGCCCGATGCCTACGAACGGCTCGTTGAGCGATTGCTGGCTGATCCACGATTCGGTGAACGCTGGGCGAGAACATGGCTCGATCTGGCGAGGTATTGTGACATCGGTGAATCGTGGCGCGAGGGACAAGGTCAACCGTGGCTGTATCGCGATTGGGTCGTCCGGGCGATGAACGAGGACGTGCAGTTCGACGATTTCGTCCGCAAGCAACTCGCGGCGGATTTGATGGCGGACGGGAATGCTTCGTTCAACCCCAACGCCAACGGCGTGGGCGCGCACGCCGATGGCGTTGCGGTTAACCGAGACTACGGCGACATGGCGGCGCTCGGTTTTTTGGGACTGAGCCCAAGCTATTGGAAAGAACTCAAGCTCGATCACAACGTCATCAAACAAGTCGTCGCCGAGGAATGGGAAGAGCGGATCGAAGCGATCGGCGGGACGTTTCTCGGACTGACGCTCGCTTGTGCGCGGTGCCACGATCACAAATTCGATCCGATCACGCAGCAAGACTACTACGGGCTAGCCGGAGTGCTGGCGAGCATCAAGATCGACGACCAGCCGATCATCCCAAAACCGCTCGCTGATCGGGCAGGGGCGGCGCGAAGCCAAATCAAAGAGTCGCAGACGCAATTGGACAAGTTGCTCAAAGAGCCCAAGCCAGCGGACAACGCGACCGACGAAGAGAAGGCGAAAGCGGCTGAGGTTGCCAAGCAAATCGAAACGTTGCGGGCAAAGATTGCGGAGTTGCAACAGACTCCGCACTTGAACATTCCGGTCGCGTTTGGAGTGACGGACGCGGCGATGCTCGTGCTTCCCGACGGGCCGAATCGGACGAAGATCGAATACAAGCCAAGCGAACCTCAGAACGTCGCGATGCAAATTCGCGGCAACGCGGCCAACGTCGGTGCGGTCGTGTCACGTCGTTTCGTGTCGGTCCTCTCGCCCGCGGAAGTAACCCCGTTCAAAAACGGCAGCGGCCGATTGGAACTAGCGAATGCGATCGTGACCGACGCGGCTCCGCTGGTCGCGCGAGTCATCGTCAATCGAATTTGGGCACAGCACTTCGGACGCGGCTTGGTCGCGACGCCGAGCAACTTCGGCACGCAAGGCGAGAAGCCGACTCATCCCGAACTGCTGGATGATCTCGCCGCGCGGTTCATCGAGCACGGTTGGTCGCTGAAGTGGCTGCATCGCGAGATCGTGTCCTCGGCGACGTATCGGCAAAGTAGCCGTCACGCTCCGCGTGACGAAAGCCGAACGTCGGTTGGCGTCGATCCGCCGAAGCAGGCTCAAAAGTCTGAGAACGTCGATCGCATGTTCGGCACTCCTCACGCGGAGCGTGAGGGCTACGTTGCCGACCCGGACAATGTTTGGCTGGCTCGAATGCCGGTGAGGAAGTTGGATGTCGAGGCTTGGCGGGATGCGATGTTGTCTGCAACGGGCGAATTGGAGCAGCGAGCCGGTGGCGAGCCGCGCGAGTTGAGTGACGTTGGGAATCAACGGAGAACGATCTACGGCCTCGTCCGGCGGCGTGAATTGTCGGATATCCTGCGTCTGCACGACTTCCCCGATCCAGTGTCGCACAGTGGCTCGCGGATACCAACGACAACACCGTTGCAGCAGCTCTTCGTGTTGAACAGCTCGTTCATGCAGACTCGCGCGGCGGCACTAGCTCGGTTCGTTCAGGCCGAGCGGCCAAATGATCTCGCGACCCAGGTGGCGTTGGCTCACGAACGGCTCTTCAGTCGCGCAGCGAACAGCGACGAGATCGTGACGGGAGTCGAGTTCTTGAAGTCGTCGCAGGCGGACGGTGTGACGCTCGATGTGGTGTGGCGGCAGTACGCTCAAGCCTTGTTGGCGAGCAACGAGTTGCAGTTCGTGGATTGAAAGTTCAAGACTTTGGAAACGTCACTCAGCTTGCTCGACCGCTTGCGGCAGTCGCCGGAGGACGAAGACTGGTCGCGGCTGATTGAGGCGTATTCGCCGTTGCTGCGAGCGTGGTTGATGCGGGCCGAAGTTCAGTCGGCCGATGCGGATGATCTCGTGCAAGAAGTCTTGCTGGTCGTGCATCGCGAGTTGCCGAAGTTTGAGCACAATCAACGGCGCGGAGCGTTTCGGAATTGGTTGCGGCAGATCGTCGTGCATCGGCTGCGAAACTTTTGGCGGTCGCGCGGCCGATTGATCGCGGCGGGAAACGACAGCCAACTCGAAGAGCAACTGAAACAGCTTGAGGATGACGGCAGCCAACTCAGCCAACGTTGGGATCGCGAGCACAACTTGGCGATTGCTCGCAAGCTGTTGGAATTGATCGAGTCACGCTTCACCGAATCGACTCGGCTGGTCTTTCGTCGGCTGGTCGTGGACGGAGCAGATGCGGATTCGGTCGCGTCGGAAACCGGTCTGTCACTGAATGCGATCTTCACAGCCAAGTCGCGAGTGCTGCGAGAACTCCGGCGACTGGGTCAAGGACTGCTTGATTGATTTCGACCACGGGGACAGCGGTTTGCCACTCTCGAATCAAATCAACTCGCGAATCGGCGTCCCGCGTGTCAGTGGGATCGGGCGGCCTTGGGAATCGGAAAACTCTTGCGTGTGGTCGATGCCGAGGTGTTTGTAGATCGTGGCGAGAATGTCGTGCGGGTCGTGTTGCAGATCGACGGGGTGCTCGCCAAAGCGATTCGTTTGGCCGAGAACTTGACCCATCGGCATGTTGCCGCCGCTGACGAGGATCGACATGGCTCCGGGGTAGTGGTCGCGGCCGATGCGGCCGTCTTTGAATTCGAGCCGCGGAGTGCGACCGAACTCGCCGGTGACGATCAACAGCACTTTCTTGTCGAGGCCGCGATCGAACAGGTCTTCGATCAGTGTCGTCACGACGTGATCGTAACGCGGCGAGCGGGCGACCATCGCGGTCGGCATGTCCCAGTTGACGGCGTGGTCGTCCCAGTCGTGAGCCTTGGAGTTCGGGCCGCTGCCGGGGACTCGGATCGAAACGAAGCTGACTCCCGATTCAACCAGTCGCCGAGCGAGCAGGCACTCGCGGCCGAAGTAGTCGTCGCCGTACTTGTCGCGAATGCGCGGGTCTTCCTGCGCGATGTCGAACGCCTTCTGAGCCTTGCCGGTCGTGAGGATGTCGATGGCTCGGCGGTTGAACGAATCGAGAGCGTCCATCGCTCCGCCTTGATCGAGACCGCGGCGCAGCAGATCAAAATTCTGCTGCAACTGCACGCGGTCATTCAGGTGGCTGGTGTTGATCCGCAGGCTCGCGTCTTGCAGATGAAAATTGCAGATCGGCACGCGGTACTGAGCACTCCAATAACCTTGGGCGATGGCGGGGCTGTAATCCGGCCCGTTGACGCACACACCGTTGATCGCGACCGCGGCCGGCAACCCGCGATGCTTGTTCTCGAGCACACGGTTCACGACGGGGCCGACCATCGGATAATGCGACTCGGAAGTTCCCGTCTTCATCTGGCCGTAACCGCTGAGGAACCGTGCGTGTCCCTCGAAGTGATTCGCCTGATCGTGACTAACCGAGCGAATGATCGTGTACTTGTCGGCGATCTGAGCGTGCCTCGGCAGCAGCTCGCAGACATCGAGTCCCGCGACGTTGGTCCGAATCGGTGAGAACGGCCCGCGAATGTCGCTGGGGGCCTGCGGCTTCATATCGTACGTTTCTAAATGACTCGGACCTCCATGCACGAAGAGGAGAATTACGGCCGTCTCTTTGTGCTCGGCAATGCCATTACCATTCGTCGCGGCCGACGCTCGCAGCCGCAGCAATTCGGCCAGCGTCAAACCGCCGAGGCCGAGGAAACCAGCTCGCAAAGTGTCCCGCCGAGTCATCATTCGCCGCATCCGCAGCGGATCGCCAAACAGATTGAGCATGTTCGCCTCGTCGATTCAGACTTTGAGATTTCAACTTCGAGAATTCTGACGAGTGAATTATCGGCAAGCTCGAATAGGTTCGGCAACGCAGAAGTCAGGCCTCTTTCGCGGTACCTCATTTCGGATGGTCGAGTGACTGCCAAGTTTAAGGAAACAATGGTTATATTGGCGTCCCTCCCGAATTTGACGTTGGCCACGCTCTCAAAACCGCCATGACCGAACATTCCGAGCGACAACAACCAACGCAAGTAGTCGAATTACCGTTGCACAACGCGGGAACAGCGCCGCACAACTCCGCAGTGCCGTCGGAATTCGCGGAGGGTGCTCGCGTGGGACGGTTCGCCATTGAACGACGTCTCGGCGGCGGCGGCTTCGGCACCGTGTATCTGGCTCATGATGCCGACATGAACCGTCCGGTGGCGTTGAAGTTTCCAAACGCGCCGTTGTTGACCACGACGCGCGCGCGTGACGACTTTTTGCGCGAAGCTCGCTGCGCCGCGCGACTGCGGCACGAGCGCATCGTGACCGTGTACGATTTCGGGCAGCACACAGACGGCCGTTGTTTCATCGTCTATGAATTCATTCCCGGTTCGAATTTGGCCGACGTACTGAAGCAGCGAAGGCTCTCGGTGCAGCAAATCGCGATCGTGATGGCGCAGGCGGCCGATGCCTTGAACTACGCGCATCAGCAAGGTCTGGTGCATCGCGACATCAAGCCCGAAAACATTTTGCTCGACGACAAAGATCGTCCGTACGTGGCGGACTTTGGCTTGGCAATCCCTGAAGAGGAATTGCTGCACGGCAAGAACCAGCTCGCCGGAACGCCGTCGTATATGTCTCCCGAGCAAATTCGTGGCGAAGGTCATCGTATTGACGGCCGTACCGATATCTACAGTTTGGGGGTCGTGCTGTATCAAGCGTTGTGCGGACGGCGACCGTTCGAGGGCAAAACGGTTCGTGAATTGGCCGCGCAGATCAGTGAGCGCGAGCCGCGTCCGCCGCGATTGGTGGACGCTTCGGTCCCGCGCGAGTTGGAACGCATTTGTTTGAAGGCCATGTCCAAGCGTGTCGGCGATCGGTACATCACCGCGGCGGATATGGCGGAAGAATTGCGACTGGTTGCGGAGTCCGCACCGCACACCGTTCTCTCCGGAACTCCTGAGCAGATCGCAGTCACGGCGACTCCCGCTCCCGCGTCGCAGCCCACGATGGGCGAAAGCGCGGTGATTGCGCCAGACTCTCAACCCAGCACTCCGCCACTGACACCGATCGATCAGAGCCGCCACGTGCTGGCCGTAGTTCCCAAGGGGCTCAGGTCGTTCGATGCGGCCGATGCCGACTTCTTTCTGCAGTTGCTGCCAGGCTCACGCGACCGCGACGGACTGCCGGATGCGATCCGATTTTGGAAATCGCGCATCGAGCAGCGCGATGCCGACCAGACTTTCACAGTCGGATTAATCTACGGGCCGTCCGGTTGCGGCAAGAGTTCGCTGGTCAAAGCGGGATTGCTGCCGCGCTTGGTCTCGGACGTGACTTCGATTTATTTGGAGGCCACGCCGGATGACACGGAAATCAAGTTGATCCAACGCCTCGACCGACTCTGCCCCGGCTTGCGCGCATCCTCCGGCGATCTCGCCGATCCGGCTTCGCAGACGACTCGCCACGAATTGGCGGCGATGATCGGATCACTGCGGCGCGAGAGTTCGATGCTCAAAGGCCGCAAGTTGCTGATCGTGCTCGATCAATTCGAGCAATGGCTACAAGCGCGCGGGAAATCCACGGCGTCCAGCGAGTTGGTCGCGGCCTTGCGGCAGGCTAACGGTCGCGACGTGCAATTCGTGTTGATGATTCGCGATGACTTCTGGCTGGCCACCGCGCGGTTGTTTCAAGATTTGGAAATCCCGCTGGTCGAAGGTCACAACCTGCGGCTCGTGGATTTGTTCGATCAGCGTCACGCGCGGCGCGTCTTGCAGTTGTACGGTCGAGCTTACGACCGCTTGCCAGAACATTCCGATGAATTGACCGCCGATCAAGCCACATTTCTCGATCAAGCGATCGCCGGGTTGAGCGATCAAGAGAAAGTCATCTCGGTCCGTCTGAGCCTGTTCGCCGACATGATGAAGAGTCGCGATTGGACTCCCGCATCGCTGATTCGAGTCGGCGGCACCGAAGGAGTCGGTGTCGCGTTCTTGGAAGAGACGTTCTCCAGCCGCGCGGCCAGCCCCGAACATCGCGTGCTGGAAAAACCGATCCGCGCCGTGCTCGCTTCGCTGCTGCCCGATTCAGGGACCGACATCAAAGGCCGCATGCGCTCGCGCGACGACTTGCTGAAACTCTCTGGCTTGAGCCAACAGCCGGCGCTCTTTGAACGCTTGCTGAAAATCCTCGACGGCGAACTGCGCATCGTGACGCCGACCGAATCGTCGCTCGACCCGGATGCCGCCGCGCCGGCTGGTGATCAAGGCTCACGGTATTATCAACTGACACACGATTATTTGGTCGCGCCGCTGCGGCTCTGGCTGACGCAGAAGGACCGCCAAAGCTTCCGCGGCCGAGCACGACTCTCGCTGCTGGAACACTCCAGTCGCTGGGACAACTTCGGCCGCAAACGCTCCGATTTGCCTGGCTTCTTCAGCCTGACCGCGATGCTCCTGGGCACAACCCCGCACGACGTGAATTCGCGAGCGGCCGACATGCTCCGCAGCGCGTGCCTGCGAAAGTTGCCGCGACGATTATGCGAGACGTTTTTGATCCTGTGGCCACTGCTGCTGGTTTCGCTGGCGACATTGTCGCTGTGCGCGATCGACTTGAATCGCCATGCCGCCGCCGATTTGTTCGACGCGGAGCTCGGTGAGGTCGCCAGCTATCTGAGCATCGCGGGCATCGGAGCGTTGCTCACGGGAATCTTGTTTCTGCGGCGTGCCACCACGTTCAGTTTGTGGTGGCCGTGGCGACACGGCTGGTCGATTTGGATGCGGTCGGCGTTTTCGTTGCTGACGCTCGGCAGCGTTCTGCTTCTGCCGTTGTTGATGTTCTTGAAGCTCTCGTCATTGCCGACAGCGGTGGGAGCGTTCGCGGAAAGACAAATCGCGACTCGATTGGAACCGCAACACCCGGACGACGCATTGACGCATCTCGACCGTGGACTGCGCGAGTTTCCCACTCCGGCGATGTTTGCCCAACGCGGGAACTTGCAGCTCGCTCTCAAAAAATACGAGGCCGCGATCGCGGACTTCACGCGCGTTCTGCCCGATTCGTCAAACGAATCTCCGCGACCTTCGACGCTATTGCTGCGATTGGACCGCGCGAGTTATTCGCTCGATCTGGCCGTCGTGCATTTCCGACGAGGCACAGCGCAGCGTCTGCACGGAGCGATGGACGCCGCCTCGTCCGACTTTGAACGGGTCTTGGAACTGCGAGCGGCTCAACATGATCTGCTCTACGGTCAAGCCGCGCTGCAACTCTGGCGCATCGCCCCCGCTCCGTTTTGGAAGCTCGCCGCGCGGGAGACGATCACCGATTCGATTGGCAAAGTCGCCCTGCAAGATGCCGACCCGCTCATTCGCCGCGACGCCTTCCGCATTCTCGGCCAACTCGGCCATCAAGCCGGCCCGCAAATGGACGTGCTGCTACAAGGCTTGAAAGACCCAAACGAAGACGTCCAACTCGCCGCCGCCTTCGCGATAAGCCTCGTCGATGTGCGCCGCATCGACGCCGCTTATGACCTGTTAAAAAAATCAATCATCTCACCGGACGAGCATCTCCGGAAGCAGGCAGTGCATGTGATCTCATGGCTTGGAAAAGGCGCGCTGCCCTTGTTGCCGGCGAGTTTCGAGGCGATGGAGAAGTACCCGGAATACTCCTATCTCGGTACGTCCGCGCAACGAGTCGCGAAGGCGATCGGCGTTGGCGCTGTTCCAGAACTGCGTTCCCGATTGAACTGGCGCGACCCGCAGTTTAACAATGTATTATCAACGATTGAGCAGCTTGGGCCGGCCGCAGCCGGCCTTGCGCCGGATTTGGAAACGTTGCTGCGAGACCCAAATCTTCCAACAGAAACGAATGGGCAAGTGATCAATGCGATCTCGGCACTCGGTCCATCGGAAACTCGAGTGCTGATCCGTGCCTTCGCTCACTCGAACGAAATGATTCGTAAAGTGGCGGCTCAAAGCCTTTCAAACTCGTATCTTCGTTCAAACACCTCGCATTTCTCCACGAACGACCTGTCTGCGTTGAATCAGTCTTTGGATTCGTCCAACGTTGCAGTCCGGGTCGCGGTCGCTCAGCTTCTTTGGTATCTCGAACATCCAGTCGCCCCCTTGATCCCAGCGCTCCTCGCTGGCCTCAAACACGAAGATCAGAACATCCGAGAAACTGCGGCGCAAACACTTCAGTTAATGGGGACTGAGGCAGAAGATGCGATTGTGGGACTCGAAGCCGCGCTGCTGGACACGGCTCCCCGAGTTCGATTTACCGCCGCACAGGCGCTGTGGCAAATTGAGCATGGCAGCGAATCCGCGATTTCTTCGATGATCGCCGTGATGCAAAACAAAGAGGCGGATTCCTACATCCGACAAAATGCGGCGGCACTGCTCCTACAAAGGTACAAGCAAGCGACCCCGGAATCCGCCGCTCGGATTCTCAAAGCCGTGCTTCAGGATGGAGATGAACAAATCATCGGAAATGTGGACTTGACCCAGGTGAGAGTGCCGGAGCTCTTGCCCAGCTTGCAACATGACAAAGCTGTGATTCGGGCCAGAGCGTTGCAAGCGCTCATGTCGAAAGGACAGATCGCGCGCGAAGCATTGCCGGCGATTCATAAGGCATTGCAGGACAATGACGGCACTGTTCGACAAGCAGCAATCAGCGCCTTGGGTGTTGTCGGTCGTGTTGCACCGGAGACGATCCCCATGATTCGCCGATCCGTAAGCGACAGCGATGCCAAGGTACGGCACTCGGCGGCCGATACGCTTTGGAACCTCGAACGAGATGCCGATTCGGTGATCCCGGTGTTCCGTGAAAGTCTGCGTTCCACGGAACTTGCCGAACGACTGCGTGCCGTAAACTCACTGTCCGCGATGGGGCGTCGAGCCGCGCCGGCGGCGGCCGAACTTCGCGCGGCGACCACCGATCAAGACTCCAATGTTCGGCTCACCGCCGCGTCCGTACTGTGGGAACTTGGAACGCATCAAGACGCGGTCGTCGAATTCTGGGCAAAGGAAGTGACGGCCCCCGGTAGCGCGATCCAGAATCAAAGCCTTTGGCAACTTCTGCAACTTCTGCAAGACGTTGGCGATGATTCTCGTTCATTCACGCCGCTCATCCTAAGCCGCGTGGTCGAACCTTCGACAAATCCAAACTACTACTGGCAGTCAGCTGAAAATCATGTCCTACTCAACAATTCCGGCAACTTCTTTCTGCTGCCCGGCACGATGCCTGTGATGACGCATTGGCTCAGACACCCGCATCGAGCTGTTCGGCGAGGGATCGCAGGACATTTGAAGTGGATGGGAGACGAGGCCAAAGAGGCCGTGCCAGCTTTGCTCGAACGCCTTCAGGATGACGACCGCACGGTGCGGCTCGCGGCGGCTCAGGCGATTTGGCAGATTGATCGCAAGTCCGCGCCGGTGCTGCCGATCTTGATGGAATGTTTGAACTCCGCAGAGACCGAGCTCCAGACGCCGGCGATCAACACGTTGCAAGACATCGGCCCGGATGCAAAGTCCGCGATTCCGAATCTGACGCGGCTGTTGGAAAGCCCGGATCGAGCAGTACGCATGCCTGCCGCAAAAGCCTTGTGGAAGATCGGCTGCCCCGCGAAACAAGTGGTCCCCATCTTCTTGCGCGAAGTCCAAAACCGCCGGAGTCCCACGCGCGTCGAGGCCGCGACTGCATTGGGCGAAATCGGGCCAGCGGCGCAAGAGGCATTGCCCGCTCTACAAGAACTCTTCCGCGAAGAGGACCGGTACGATCAAAACCGGAACTCCGGTTTTCGCAGTGCCGAAGTGATTGCGATCGTCAAAGTCGGACGCCGCATCGACGACGTTCTGCCGGACCTGCTGAACGCCTTGAAAAGCGACGCGCCCAGCGACCGCATTGCCGCAGCCAGTGTGTGCCAAACAATCGGAGCCGATGCGCATGTCGCCATTCCAGCGCTCGTGGAAGGACTTCAGCACGAAGACAGTTCTGTCCGCGATGCCGTCCTGAACGCTCTGGCGGAAATCGGCCCACGTGCCAGCTCAGCCGTCGCCGCCATCCGTGAGCGTTTTCAGAACGAGCGTGAAGAAGACTTCGTTCGCATTAAAGCCGGTTGGGCGTTGTGGAAGATCGAGCAGAAGTCCGAAACGCTCGTTCCCTTCTGCGTCGAACGTCTGCGCAACGGAGAACGACAATCTCGCTTGTCAGCCGCTTGGACCTTGAACGAGCTAGGCCCAGCCGCCGCCAGCGCCGCTCCCGCGCTGACCGAAGCGTTGCACGATCCGTCCTACAACGTCCGTCAAACCGTGAAAGAATCACTCAAGAAGATCTCCGCGAAATGATCAGGAGTTTGTTTCGCGTTCAGCGCGGGTCTCCCGATCCCGCCGTTCGACCGATAGTCGGTCTCCCGTGAGCGACGCACGGCTGAACATGCCGCTGAACGGTGAGGGAGATCTGCGGTCCATTCGGGTGCGGCGTCGGGAGACCCGCACACAGTGCGGACGCTCGCGCATAGCGCGCGATCCAGGCTACTGCGTCCGTCAACCTGGGTGAGATCGCCTTGTCGGCATCACGCGTTCACGGCGTCGTTGGCTCGAAAGTCAGCAGTTAGCTTTGGTAGCATTCCTACCTGGCTCGTTGAGCCAAGCCACACTTTCACCGCGTTTTGTGGAGACTTGTCTGATGACTCTACCCGCCCCCAACTTTCCATCCGTTGATTCCGTCAGTGCGTCTTCACGCCGAGACTTTCTGAAAGCCGGTGCCGCCGCCGTCGTGATTCCGGCCGTGATCGCCTCGATTGCTCCGCGAGCCTACGCTGCTGGCAGCGACAAGCTGAAAATCGGCCTCGTCGGCTGCGGAGGCCGCGGTTCAGGAGCAGCTCGCGAGGCTCTGTCGGCGGACCCGAATGTCGAGCTGGTCGCGATGGGTGATGCCTTCGGCGAGAACCTCAACAGCAGTCTGCGAAATCTGTCGGCAGTGGACACGATCAAATCCAAGATCAATGTTGATGACGATCACAAGTTCGTCGGACTCGATGCCTACAAGAAGGTCATCGACTCGTGCGACGTCGCGTTGCTGTGCAGCCCGCCCGGTTTTCGTCCGGTCCATTTCAAATACGCGGTCGAAGCCGGCAAGCACATCTTCACCGAAAAGCCGATGGCGACAGACGGTCCTGGAGTGCGCTCGATCATGGAGTCGGTCGAGGTCAGCAAGCAAAAGAAACTCGGAGTCTGTGCCGGATTCTGCTGGCGCTACGACAACGCCAAGCGAGCATTCTTCGAGCAAATCCAAAACGGCGCGCTCGGCGAAGTGAAGGCGGTGTTCGGCACCTATCTGACCAGCCCGGTGAAGTCGATGCCGCTCGCCAATACTCGGCCGGAAGGGATCAGCGATTTGGAGTGGATGGTTCGTAACTGGTACAATTTCACATGGCTCTCTGGAGATGGCCTCGTCGAGCAGGCCGTTCACACAGTCGATTGGCTGGCGTGGTGCTTCCAAGACAATCCGCCAGACAGTTGCACAGCCGTCGGCGGCCGACAGATTCCGCAAGAAGGGGGCAACATCTTCGATCACATCGAAGTGAACTACGTCTGGGCCAACGATGCTCGCGCGTTCCTCGCTCAACGGCAGACGTCGAATTGTCACACGGATAACAGTCTGTATGTCCTCGGCTCAAAAGGCAGCGGCAAACTTCTCTCGCGCGAGGCGACCATCAACGGCGAGACCGAGTGGAAGTACAAAGGCCCCGGCAACAACATGTACCAGACCGAGCACGACGAATTCTTCAAGTCGATCCGCGACGGCAAGCCGCTCAACAACGGCGACCGCATGGCCAAGAGCACTCTGATGGGCATCATGGGCCGCACTGCCGCCTACACCGGCAAGCAGATCACCTGGGAGATGATGCTCAACTCACAAGAGTCGCTCGTTCCGGCCGCATTCCCAGACGGCTGGAAGACGCAAGTGGAACTCCCGAAGACCGCAATGCCCGGCATCACTCAGTTCGTGTGATGGGAGTTTACTGATGCCTCGCTCAACCTCTTGAGTCACACGAGCCTGCTCGACTAGACTCCCGCCCCGCTCGCGGTACCCGATAGTGTAACGGTAGCACAACAGATTTTGGTTCTGTTTGTCCAGGTTCGAATCCTGGTCGGGTAATCAGTTCGCCTTGCAGGTTTGTGAAATCGCGTGAGTGCCCCGGAATTGCCGGGGCTTTTGCGTTTTCTGAGCTTCGGGTCGGTTGGGTATTTCCCCCCGTTTCGCTCATTTCCGCTCCCGACTGCGTCGGATTCTGCGTCGCTTTTTGGAAGTCGTCCTCGGTCGTGTGGAGGTAGTGCTCCCCGGCCACGGCCTCGCTGTTTCCCATCCAGCCGCAGACGACGTGAGCGGGGAAGTGCTGTGACAATTCTGTTTGACGTGAGGCCCGCAGATTTTGGAACACTCGCTCCCACGGCTCCAGACCTGCGCGCCGGATGATTTTCAACATCGTCGTCCGCAGGTTCTGTGAGGCATCACGGTATCGCGTCACGACGTACTCCGTTCCTTTGGCAGCGAGTTCGTCGACGTCTTCTAGGTAAGGCACCAATTCCGGGAACAGCGGGATCTCACGGAAGGATTTGCCGCAGCGTTCCGTTTTTGGTGACGGGACTCGGATGCGTTGCCGTACCCAATCAATGTCCGACCACTTCAACGCCAGCGTTTCGCTGGGAGTGCGGAGTCCGCCGTATCGAGCCAGAGCGATAATCAATCGCCACTGAGCATCGGGCGCGGCGTCGATCACTTTCTTGGTCTCAGCCAGCGTAACGAACTGGAATCGCTCCGCGTTGCCCTTCGATGCCAGCCCCTTCAAGTGAGCGAACGGGGTGCAGTCGATCAGTCGCTTGCGAACCGCCGCTTCAAAGAACTGGCGACTCCGGCCAAGGTTCCGCCGGACAGAGTTGTCCGCCATCGTGCTCGTCAACGACGCCTTGAAGGCGTCGGCATGTCCCGCAGTGAATTCCCTCAAGGTCATCTTGTCGCCGACAAACTTCCGCAGGTTGTTTTGGACCTGTTGAAGCTGGACCACGGTGCTCGGCTTCAAATCCACACGCTCGATGAGGTATCGGCTGATGAAGGCGTCGATGTTGGTGGCATCCTCAATTCGTTTCTCTCGTGGAGCGATCAATCCTACCCCCGCGAGTTTTTTCGCGAGCCAGTCGGGAATCTCTCCCACCCAGCGGGAGACTTCGCGATCGGGGTCTGACTTGGAAAGCGTCGCCGCGTTGAGAGCTTTGATCTTGGTGCGAACTTCTTTGACATCCTTCATGGGCATGCCGCCGAGATAGACCGTCTTGCGCTTGCCGTTGCAGTTCGTGAATTGAACTTTGTGGTTTCCGTTCGCGTCTGTGCTGATGCTGGCCATGTCACTTTCCTTTTCAGCGAGTCAGTTTGATTGGGTTTCTGTCGCGGCGTGCAGCCGACGTTGCCAGTACGCGGGATCGCGGTTGATTTCGTCCAAGAACCGAGCGGCCATGTCGCTGGGCACGTTGTCCCCTTGTTCCCAAGCCCGCACCGTTTGCACGGACACGCCGAGAAACTTTGCGAAGAGCGGCTGACTCAGCTTGAGCAAGTCGCGAGTCTTCCGCACGGACTCCGTGTCATACGCGGTCGGTTGCAAGTTGAGTCGAATCGTGCGGACGGTGAACTTCTCGGAAACCGCCGTCCCGCTTTCGAGAGCTTTGGTGAAGTTGGTCAACCGGCTCACGATCCGCTCGGCCACGCTGCCAGAGCGAGGTTTGCCGCGCGAGGCCGCTTGGCGTTTGGTTAGTTTTCGTTTGGTGAGTGCCATCATCATCCCCTCAGTGATAAGTTCGTTGTTCCAAAGCAGCCCGTTCGCGGCGGATCATTTCGCGAATGATCCGCTTGTCGTCGGCAGAAAGGTTGTCTTGCTCGTTCTTGGCGTAGGCGACCACGAGCAACACGATCCCGAACTCTTCAAAGTAAACGTCCCTAAAATCTCGCGAGGTTTTCGACACGTCAGGCGTCCTTTCGTGGGATACTATCAAATAGCACAATCAAGGTAAGACAGACATCCCGGTCATAGGACGCGCCGCCCCGTGCCGTTTTCATTGTTGGTCGTCGGCGAAGATGGGAGGAGGCGAATATCGACGCAGCGAATCCCGTAGGGCCGGAGCATCGCCTTGAGCAGCCGGTGCAGACGCGGGGCGACCGGGACACTGTTGCGGTCTCCGGCGTCCTGAATCGTCAGGGTGAATCGTTCGCGGGGAGGGATGGCCGAGACTCCGTTCTGAGGCGTGAGGGGGTACTGGTAACGAGTGCGTCAACTCGCTCCACGGAAAGCCCCGGAAACTCCGGGGCTTTTCATTTCAGCTCTCTGCGAATGGTGCGGATGCCTGCTTTGTCTTCAATACGGATGGCGGTGAACCTGTTTTCAACAACCAGAAATGTCGAACCTCGGCGGCCGCGCCATTTCCAAGCGAGTTGCGAAGAAGCGGTTTGGCTGCCCTATGAACACAGACGTTGATACTTTGGATGCTCGTCACGACAACGCCTTCGACGTCGTTGACACCCGGAGCATCCGCCATGACCGAGAGACACCTGCTGTTCGCCGTGTTGGCCTTTGAATGCGAACTGATTGACCTCGCGCAGCTCACCGCCGCCTGCCGAGCGTGGGCGGAGGACAAATCCAAACCTCTCGCCGATCTGCTGATCGAGCGGGGCTGGATCACCGCCGATGCCTGTGGCTTCGTCGAAATGCAGCTTGAACGCAAACTGGCCAAGCATCAGCACGATCCGCGCGTCACGTTGAACTCGGTCGTGCGTGGCGACGTCTGCGACGCGATCAAGCAAGTCGAGGATGCCGACATCCAGCAGTCGCTCAGTTCGTGGCCGTCGAGCGGGCCGGTGCTGATCGAAACGATTGGCGAAACGCAGATCGATCCAAGCCGACCGAAATCGCGGTACACCTGGATCAGCGAGGTCGGCAAGGGAGGACTCGGCCGCGTCTGGCTGGCGAAAGACAATGACTTGGCTCGTGAGGTCGCGCTGAAGGAGATTCGGCCGGACAAATCCGCTGCCTCGACCGAGGCGGTGCGGCGGTTGATCAAAGAGGCACCGATCACCGGCCAGTTGCAGCATCCCAACATCGTGCCGGTTTACGAAGTGAATCGCGGCGGCCGGCCGTTCTACACGATGAAACTGGTCAAAGGCGAAACGCTCTCGAAAGCCATCCACCGGCATCACGAACAAGTTCGAGTCGGCCGCGAAGACCCGTTGTCACTGCCTCGGCTGTTGAATGTCTTTGTGAATGTCTGCGAGGCGATCGCCTACGCGCACTCGCGAGGCATCATTCATCGCGACTTGAAGCCGGAGAACATCGTCCTGGGCGACTACGGTGAAGCGATCGTGCTCGACTGGGGCTTGGCCAAACAGATCGGCAGCGCGGATGAAGAGACCGCGCCGGTGTTGCTCACCGAGGATGCTCAATCGCCGGCGACTCGTCTGGGAGCGACACCTGGCACGCCCGCCTACATGTCCCCCGAACAAGCCGCTGGCCGAGTGGATTTGATTGACCAACGCACCGACGTTTATGGCCTCGGCACCATCCTCTTTGAAATCCTGACCGGCCACGCGCCGCATCGTGCCGCTGCCACCTCTCCCGCCTCCGGGCTTGCCCCGGAGGTTCCCGCGCCCTGCAGCGACGGTGCCGATGACCAAGCCCCTTCCAATCCGCCAGCCCTAGCGGCAGAGCGCGGGAACCACCCCGACAAGCGGGGTGGCGTGATTTCCATTCACGATCTTCTCCGACGCATCGGCGAAGGCGACACGCCGCGAGCGCGGGAACTCGATGCGACGATCTCGCGAGAACTCGATGCGATCTGCGCCACCGCAATGGCCAAGAAACGAGACGACCGTTACGTCGATGCAAAAGCCTTGGCCGCCGACATCAAGCGGTCGCTGGCCCATCAACCGGTGTCCGTCTATCGCACCGGTCCGTGGGAGCGATTGCGACTCTGGCGTCGCCGCAACCCCGTCGTGGCCGCGCTGTCTCTGTTCCTCGCCGTGTCTCTGCTGACCGGCACCGTCGCCTCCACACTCTTCGGCTTCGCTGCCATCGCCGCCAAAAATGCCGAGGCCGCCGCTAAGACTGAAGAGTCCAAAGCCAAAAATGACGCACTCGTCGCTCAACAAACCGCCGAGAAACAACAAGCCGCCGCGTTGCGAGAAAACGCCAATCACTACTGGCGATTGGCCATCAACCTCCGAGACTCCAAAGAACTCGATCCGATTGGAGCGTCACTCCTCTTCCTACATGGCGCAAAGTCCCTCGGACAAATTGTGAAGAAACAATCCACGGAAGCCGACGAGGCATTCCGTTGTACCGAATCACATGCGGCCGGCGCGGTTGATCGCAGTTGTGTGCGGACTTGGGCTCATGACGGTTACGTTCTCGGCTGCACCTTTAGCCGAGACGAATCCCGCATGGTGACCTGTTGCAGTGACGGTATCGCGCGATTGTGGGACGTGACCAAGTCCGAACCAATCCAGACCTTCAAACACGACGCGGCTGTGTGGGGCGCGCAATTCAGCGGGGATGAGACGCGCGTGCTGACTTGGAGCGGCGAACGCAACTCTGTCCAAGGCGTCAATGGCGGCGAGGCGCGGTTATGGGACGTGACCAGGTCCGAGCCGATCCAAATCTTCAAACACGACCTTCCGGTGTATGCCGCGCAGTTCAGCCAGGACGAGTTTCGCGTGCTGACGTGGAGCAGCGGGTTTAACCCAGACTTTTTGACGGCTAGGGATAATCCCAAAAAAGGAATGGTTGTTCCTTCGTCTCACATGGGTGAGGTGCGGTGGTGGGACGTGACCAAATCCCAGCCGCCTCGGATCTTCAAACACGACGGTCTTGTAAGCGGCGCGCAATTCAGCCGGGATGAATTGCGTGTGCTGACTTGGGGCTATGACGAAAGTTTGGGCAAAGGTGAGGCGCGGTTGTTAGACCTGACCAAGCCCGATCCGATCCAAATCTTCAAACACGGTGCCTCGGTGAGAGGTGCGCAATTCAGTCAGGACGAGTCGCGAGTGTTGACTTGGAGCGATGACAAGACAGCGCGGTTGTGGGACGTGACTAAGCTCGAGTCGCTTCAGGAATTCAAGCACGACGAACGTGTGACAGGCGCGCAGTTCAGCCATGACCAATCGCGAGTGCTAACTTGGAGCCATGACAAGACGGCGCGGTTGTGGGACGTGACCAAGTCCGAGCCGCTCCAGACCTTCAAACATGACAGCGGTGTGAACGGCGCGCAGTTCAACGGCGATGAGTCGCGTGTGCTGACCTGGATCAATGGCA
>JAYVQJ010000944.1:0-4637 GCA_043777235.1 Planctomycetia bacterium | reverse complement strand
CGACGAAGCGTTGACCTTTTTGGCAAAAGCGGCTGACGGTGTGCCTCGCTGCTTGAATCACCTCGCCGATCATTCGCTGCTGCTGGCCTTCGTCACGGAACGAAAGCCGGTTTCTGTCGAGGTTGTCCGCGAGGCGCTCGATGACCTCAAGCAGCTTCCGTTGCATTGGAACGACCCGATTAGCGGCGGCGAGATTTATCGCGGCCGGTCGCATTCGCCGACAATGGAAGATTCGGCCGTCGATCTTTGGCCACAGCAAGAGCAAACTCCCGACGAGCCGTCCCGCGAAACGAGCACATGGGATGAATCGGTCTTCGCAGGGTCGAGTGCGGCGATCGAAATTGGTGGCGAACTCGATGAGCCAATCGCCGAACCGCAAGAACGTGAGGTCGAGGAGACCGCACAACTGACGTGTCTGAAGGACGATTGGCGTTCGATCGCTCGCGAGTCAACGCCGGACGAGGATCTGTTGTCGGACGTGACCGAGTTGTCTCACGAAATCGAAGAGTCGCAAGGCTCACCGACGCTGGGACAAATCTTCGACGCGAACGAGTTTGAATTCGGCGCACCGTCTCCTCGATCGTTTGCCGTCGAAGAGTTCGCCTCGGAAAGCACCGACTTGGAATCCGACGGCGAAACGGACGAGAGTCGTTGGACTCAGCGAGATGATGAGGACTCGGTCGAATCGGTTTGGAACTTGTCGGAACGCTCTTGGTCTCAGGATGAAGACCAAGCGGGCGTGTTTGAGGAAGAGCCGGTCGTCGATCGTTATGTGCAAATCGCCGGTGGCGGCGGCGTTGATCGCTTTGAATGCGGACATCCAGCGACGCAGGCTCGTGCGACCGCGAAACGCATCGTGACGGCGGTGAAAACGACGCGGCTGGTCACGGCGGCGGCCAGTTCGGCCGAGGGCTCACATCGAAGCGACGAACCATTTGCGTCGATTGAGTCTCATCAGCCGCAAGACGAGAGCGGTATCGAACTCGATTCAGGAATCGTCGAGAGCTATTCGCGAAGACCACGCGACGTGGGGCGCGTTGACAACGTGCCGAATCAGTTTCCTGACGATGCTGTTGAAGAAAATCACGCGCACGTTGAAAACGTGTCCCACGAGAAACGGGGCTGGCATCTGCCGACGGAATTGTTGGAAGCGACAACCGCCGACGATGGGATCGAGGAACAGATCGGTGCCGAGGTGCTCGACATGTATCTCGACGTGCAACAGTCGTTGATCGAACGACAGTTGGCCTCCGCGAGACCGACAAGCTCTCAGGAACGACTGCAGGCCGAAGAGTTGTCGTCATCCAACGAAACCGACGGCACTACGACGGAATCTGGCTTTGATGTGCCACGCGAACGGCACGATCGACGCGGCAACTCATCAGGAGCTGTTCCGGGAGACGCGATTCAGCGAGCCTACGGCCGGTTGTTCAGCGAGCTGCGTCGCAAGAAGCGATAGCGCGTTGCATTCCAGTCGCGGAGCGACAGGTCTACTTTCCAACATCAGCGGCGATCGTTTCCGTTCGCGGCTCGATTGGCTTCATCGACAGCGACATGCGGTCGCTGCGAGCGGTGCGTTGACGCTGAGTCTTGTGGTACTTCACCACCCAGCGGCGGAAGTCCGTGTCGAGGTCTGAGTCGGAGCCGACGGTGACGATCTCGCGCAGAGTCTCCCAGCCGGTTGGGTCGATTTCCGCTCGTGAACGCAGCTTGCGGTAGAACGGTTCGAGCAGTTGTTGCTCCTGCAAGAACAGGCAGACGTAACGAGCGTGGGCGTAGTCGATCATCTCGTGATTGGCTCGAACCGTGCCGCCTTGGACAAGCTCGTCCGTTTTGCGGAGTCGATTGTCATGCAACGCTCGCAGGACGTGTTGCACACGCCAATTGTCGGTGCCGGTGAGGCGGCTACCGGTGTCGGCGAACTCGCTTTGCTCGAAGACGGATGCCAAACCCTCGTCGAACCATTCGGGCATGTTCGGGAAATCGAAGTGAGCCAAGGCATGAGTCAACTCGTGGGCGAGCGTGCCGGCTCCTGTTGAGACGTTGACGACCAGTCGGCGATTCGTTCGCAAGTAATAGCCGTAGTACGAATCGGGCTGACGCCGATCGACTCGGCGAGCGAAATCGCGAAAGCCCGCCTCTTTTGAGAAGGCGACGATCGTAATCGGCTCGAAGGCGGGCGAATCGAAGAAGCCGACGTTCAAGGCTCGCGCGGTCGGCTGCACGACATCGCGATGCAGGCGTTCGAGGACATCTTCCGGCATATCTCCCGCGATCACATACGGCGGGCGGATGAGGACGCAGTTGCTGCGATCCAGTTGAGTTGTGATTTCTTGAGCCACGTTCTCGCACAACTGACGCAAGCGAGATTGCTCGTCATTCTTCAGCGGCGAAGCGACGTCGACAGAAATCTGTCGCGGAGCTGCCGACCGCGAATCCTTCGCACTGCCGAGCGTCAGCAGGAAGCAGACGCCCATCAGCAGAATCGGGCCGGCGATCAGAATGACTTTGCGGTGCGAATCCACTGAGCTGACTCCCGATCTTCGTGGCGGATGCGTCTCGCATCCGTCGTCCAACGCGAGACGCGTCGGCCACGCCCAAGTCTAAACCGCAGCCGCGAAGACATGACCTCTTCTTGAGTCGTTTTGAGCAACTGCCTAGAGTCCCGTCGCTGTGATTGGTCAAGTCCGTGCGAGTGGCAAAGTTTCCCAGGAATTTCCGTGGAAAACCTGCTCAAGGGGACGTGACGGTTTGGCGAAACTTGAGTCTAAAGCCGGCAATCTGATTTCGAGGCCCAGCGCACCGGGCGAGAGATTGCATCCGGCGAATCGAAACGATTTCAAGAGTCGCGCCGCGCCTGTCGAAGAATCACGGCGTTCTTGTTTCCTGGCGGAGCCGGGGACTGAGAGGAAGTCATGGACGACAGCATTTACACTCGATTACGACGCCGTCAGGCCAGCGTGCCTTGGCGGCAAAATCCGCCGGCGCGGCATCCGCGCCGGCCGTTGAGGGAATCCACCCGGACGATCCCGAACTCTGACGGAAAACAAGCGGCGATGTATCAGCACCTGGGAGCACACCTGGATCGTGTCAACGGCGTTGACGGAACACGCTTCGCCGTCTGGGCTCCGAACGCGCGCGAAGTCAGCGTGCTCTGCGATCAGACGCACTGGCAGCACGGAAATTTCTGGCTGAACGGCAGCGACACGGGCACATGGTCTGGTTTCGTTCCCGGACTCGGACACGGCGCGACTTACAAATTCGGGATTCGCACACCTGAAGGAAATGTGATCGAGAAGTCCGACCCGTATGCCTTCGCCTGCGAGATGCGACCGAAGACGGCGTCGATTGTTTATGACCTCGGCAACTTTGAATGGCACGATGCCGATTGGCGAAAACGTCGCGAGACGACCAACTGGTTCGAGCAACCGATCTCGACCTACGAAGTGCATCTCGCCAGTTGGCGGCGGCCGACGGAGCCCGATCGGACGTACTTCAGTTATCGCGAACTGGCTCACATGCTGGTCGAGTACTGTCACGAGATGGGCTACACACACCTGCAACTCATGCCCGTCACCGAGCACCCGTTCGATGGCAGTTGGGGATATCAATCGACCGGCTACTTCGCTCCGACCAGCCGGTTCGGCACACCGCACGACTTCATGTACTTCGTCGATTACTGCCATCAGCACGGCATCGGCGTGCTCGTCGATTGGGTGCCGGGACACTTCCCGATGGATGCTCACTCGCTCGGCCGCTTCGACGGTACGTGCTGCTACGAGCACGCCGACCCACGACTCGGCGAGCATCCCGATTGGGGCACCTACATCTTCAACTACGGCCGCTTCGAGGTCCGTGACTTCCTGCTTTCCAGCGCGAGGTTTTGGCTGGACGTGTACCACATCGACGGCATCCGCGTGGATGCCGTCGCCTCAATGCTGTACCTGGATTACTCGCGTCAGCAAGGCGAGTGGATTCCGAATGTCTTTGGCGGGCGAGAAAATCTCGAAGCCATCGAGTTCCTCAAGGACATGAACACGATTCTGCACGGTGAGTTCCCCGGCATCCTGACGATCGCCGAGGAATCGACGGCGTGGGGCGGAGTCAGCCGGCCGGTCTACACCGGCGGCCTGGGTTTCAGCATGAAATGGGACATGGGCTGGATGAACGACACGCTGCGGTACATGCAGCACGAGCCGATTCACCGAGCGCATCATCACGGCGATCTGTCGTTCCGCATGGTCTACGCCTTCACCGAGAACTTCGTGCTGCCGCTGTCGCACGACGAGGTCGTCCACGGCAAGAAGTCGCTGCTGTCGCAGATGCCCGGAGACTATTGGCAGAAGTTCGCGAACTTGCGAATGCTCTTCGGCTATCAGTTCACGATGCCCGGCAAAAAATTGCTGTTCATGGGTGGCGAGTTCGGCCAATGGCTCGAATGGAACCACAACACGGAACTCGATTGGGCGTTGCTCGGTCATGAGAAGCACGATGGTCTGCGTCGATTCCTCGGCGACCTGAACCGCGTCTATCGCGACGAAGCTTCGCTGCACGAAGTGGACTTCGAGTCGAGCGGGTTTCGTTGGCTGCAATGCGACGACTGGCAACAAAGCGTTTACGTCTTTTCCCGCCATGCC
>JAYVQJ010000943.1:0-18264 GCA_043777235.1 Planctomycetia bacterium | reverse complement strand
TTCGAGTCGGCGATCCCGTGACGTTTCACTTCGTCAATCGCACCATTCGCGGAGTCGTCTCCGAAGACATGGGGCCGATCGGCGTAGACGGACTGAGGATTTATCAAGTCGCCGTCAGCGATCCCACAGAAGAAATGAAGACGTTTGAACTTCCTGAAATGAGACTTTCCAAAGTTCACGAGTGAAAACCGCTTTCAGGCGACAGCATTCATTGATTGACAGCAAATTATGAAGGACACCATGAATCACTTTCATTACGACAAAGGCGAATTGTTTTGCGAGCAGCAGCGGGTGGCCGAGTTGGCCGAGGAGTTTGGGACTCCGTGTTGGATTTATTCCAAGGCGGCGTTGCTCGGACGGCTGAAGGAAATTCAGATGGCGTTCGCGGCCGTCGAGCCGGTGATTTGTTATTCGGTCAAGGCGAACTCGAATCTCAGCATCTTGAAGCTGATGCACGACGCGGGGAGCAGCTTTGATGTCGTCTCTGGCGGCGAGCTGTATCGCGTCAAGAAGGCCGGGGCCGACACGTCGAAGGTCGTCTTCGCGGGCGTGGGGAAGACCGATGCCGAGATTCGGCAGGCACTCGAAGAACGCATCCTGATGTTCGACGTCGAAAGCGAAGCCGAGCTGGATGCGATCGCGGCGATCGCGCAGAAGATGGGCGTCGTCGCGCCGGTCGCATTGCGGCTCAACCCGGACATCGACGGGAAGACGCACGCGAAGACCACGACCGGCAAGAAGGGGAACAAGTTCGGCATGGACATCGAACGCGCCGATGAACTCGCCGCCAAGACGCTGCGAACTCCCGGCTTGGCGATGAAGGGCATCCACATGCACATCGGCTCGCCGATCCTCACGACCGAGCCGTATGCCGAAGCGGTCAAGAAAGGGATCGACGTCGTCCGCAGCTACCGAGCCGCCGGCCACGACATCAACTGGATGAACCTCGGCGGCGGCTTCGGCATCAGCTATCGCCAGAACGAAGGGCCGCCCGCTCAAGCCTATGCCGACGTGATCGTCCCCGGCGTGAAAGAAGCCGGCTGCCGATTGGCTCTCGAACCGGGCCGCTTCATTGTCGGCAACTCCGGCATCCTGGTCAGCAAGGTGATCTACACGAAGCGCGAAGGGGGCAAACTCTTCGTCATTCAAGACGGCGCGATGAACGACCTCGTCCGCCCCGCGATGTACGACTCGTTCCACCGCCTCTGGCCGGTGCAACCGCGAGTCGCCATGCCCGACAACGTCGAAGGCGAAATCGCCGGCTGCGAGAAGAGCGACGTCGTCGGCCCGATCTGCGAGTCCGGCGACTATTTCGCCAAAGACCGCTACCTCCCGCCCATGAATCGCGGCGAGCTGCTCTGCACGTTCAGCGCCGGAGCCTACGGCACCGCCATGAGCAGCAACTACAACTCGCGCCCGCGAGCCATCGAACTCCTGATCGACGGCGACCAAGTCAAAGTCATCCGCAAACGCGAAACCTACGAAGACCTGATCGCAGCGGAGTTGGTGTAGATCGTCGGGTCGGCAGGAACGATCTGCCGCATTTGGCTGTTGCACAGTAGAGTGGAGTGGAGCTACGCGATCGCGGGAGAGACTCAAAACATCAGAAAACGTGAGCGGAACATGCAAACGACCCTCGAAGTAGAAAACCTGCGGGTAACTTTGCCGGAGTTGATCGATCATCTCGCACCCGGCGATGAAGTCATTCTGACACGAAATCAGGAACGAGTTGCGAAGCTGGTCGGCGAGTCGCCGCGGCCACGTCAACCGCGTGTTCCCGGTTTGGGCAAGGGGATGATCACGATCGTTACCGAGGATGACGACCACCTGCGCGACTTCGCGGAGTACATGCCGTGAAGGTTCTGCTCGACACGCACTCATTGTACTGGTTTATTTCTGACGACCCGCAATTGAGCCTCAAGGCTCGAACGGCCATCAGTGATCCAAACAACGATGTGCTCTTCAGCCCGGCGTCGTATTGGGAAATGGCGATCAAGATCAGTCTGGGCAAGTGGCAGTTGAACCGCCCCTACGAAGAATTCCTGGATGTGGCATTGAACCAATATGGTTTCGTTGTCTTGCCAATTCATCCCGCGCACACAGCGAGATTGATCGGACTCCCATTCCATCACAAGGATCCATTCGATCGTTTGCTGGTTGCTCAGTCGCTGGCGGAACAAATCCCCGTCGTCAGTTCTGACGATCAATTCGACGCGTATGGTGTCACCCGAATCTGGTAGATCCCCGTGAGTCAGTGGCTCATCACAAATGACCGTTGCAGTGTGAAAGGACGGCACCGCCATGAGCAGCAACGACAACTCGCGCCCACGAGCCATCGAACTGCTGATCGATGGCGACCAAGTCAAAGTCATCCGCAAACGCGAAACCTACGAAGACCTGATCGCGGCCGAGTTGGTGTAACTTTGGAGTGCAACGTAAACGTGAGCCGAAACAAACAGCGACATGCCGATCGAACGATGTCGAAGGACGAAGAAGTCCTTCTTGAGAATTCGCTCGATGCCTTGGATCGTTTGTTTGACAGTGAATCATCGGTCATTGATCTTCATGCTCTGTTCTTTGCAACCGCAAAGGCATTGGCAGGTTCAGAATTCGAGTCGCCCTTCGAATCAGTCTTGCCGGCACTCATCACAATTATTCGGACACTGAAAAGTGAAGAGGGGCGACGTGATGCCGCACTTGCTGCTACCGATGAACTTCGCCATTTTCTTGCTGATGCACTGCCATTTCCAAATTAGTCGTCGTTTGCCGATCGACGTCAGACACCGCTGCTGGCTCGCCAGCAGTGCGAATGGGCGTCACCTTTTACTGCCGAACAAAGTCCTGGCACTCGGAGTTCAACGACCGCATTCAGGCGAGCGGGGCGGCGTCAGCCCCCCGGTTGTTCGGCACGCGGACAATTTCGGCGAACCGTGCGGATCGGGAATCACCGGGAGGCTCACGCCTCCCGCTCGCCTCGGTCATTGCGTTGCTGGCTCGCGAGCCGTGCGAATGTGCGTCATCATTCACTGCCGAACAACTCCTGCCACTCGGAGTTCCACGGCGAGCGATCAGGAATGACGTTTTGGAGACGGACGAACTGTTGCGACAGGCGACCGAGTTCTACGACCACGAGTTGCGAGCCGTGATGGAGGCCGAACACCGTGACGAGTTCCTCGCGGTCGAGCCAATTTCGCGGACGCACGACCTTGGCCAAACGATGGTCGAAGCGGCTCGACAAGTTTAAGCTGCCTTCCAGGGAGTTGATGTGAGCGAGACAAGGATGGCCGAAGCCAATCCCAACGCTGGGTTCATCGCCCACTGGAAGCGAGTCGGGCCGATTCTGGAGCAGATTCGGCGGGACGAGTTGCGGCGGTTTGATTGGGACAAGGATTGGGAACTCGTGGACGCGCTGTTGGACTTGGGAGCCAATCAGCCATCGCCGCCACGGACGACGAGCGGCCTCGTGGAATTGCAGCGGAAACTCCGAAAGGTCTTCGGATGAACAAGCTCTACGTCGCCGCCAACGAACTGCAAGAGTTCTTCCAAGAACAAGACTGGCGATTCTGCATCATCGGCGGTTTGGCCGTCGTTCGCTGGGGCGAGCATCGAACCACCAAGGATGTCGATTTCAGTTTGCTCTGCGATTTGGGCGACGAGGATTCCCGAATCCTGCCCCTGCTGCAAAAGTTTCCCAGCCGCCAGCCTGATGCGAGAGAATTCGCACAGCTCAACCGCGTGCTGTTGCTGACGGCCAGCAACGGAACCCCGATCGACATTGGCTTGGCGGCATTCCCGTTCGAGGAACAAATCATCGCGCGAGCCACTTCTTTCCGCTTCAGGCCATCGGTCACGTTGACGACTTGCTCGGCCGAAGACTTGATTCTGCTCAAGGCACTCGCCGGTCGCGCCCAAGATTGGGTGGACATCGAAGGCGTGCTCGTCAGACAGTCCCACCTCAACTGGAACCTGCTGGAAGCCAACGTCGGTGGAATTTCCGAACTGGTTCCCGATGTGAACTTGATCGAAAAGCTGGCATTGCTTCGAGCCAAGGTCACAGGAACCTGAATGCAATCGATCCGGTGGCACGACCTGAGTCATCGAAGGGCGCGGCAGAGAACGCTCCAAGTGAATTCATTCCCCACTGCTGGCTCGCGAGCAGCGCGAATGTGCGTCGCCATTCACTGCCGAACAAGTCCTACCACTCGGAGTTCAACAACGACATTCCGGTGAGTCGGGCGGCGTCAGCCTCCGGTTGTTCGGGAATCGTTGGCAACGCAGAAGTATTGCAAGGCACCGACTTCTTGTATGCTCCAAGGCGTGAACCCAGCGTCGTCGATTGGCATACCGTGAGAAGCCGACGAGCGATGATCGGTCGTGCTGGTAGCGAGTGGAGAAATTGAGGTGTTCGATGAAGTGGCAAGAACGAATCGAAATCAATCCGCAGGTCTTAGTTGGGAAACCGGTCATCAAGGGGACGCGCATCGCGGTTGAGTTCGTCATTGACCTGATGGGTCGCGGCTGGCCCGTGGAACGAATCCTGCGGGAGTACGACCATTTGACTGAGGAAGACATCCAAGCCTGCTTGAGCTACGCGGGCGAAACATTGAAGTCCGAGCGCGTGTACCTCGTTCCGACTTGAAAGGCCGATCGTGCGGCTGCTCGCCAATGAAAACATGCCCGGAAGTGTCGTGGAACAACTGCGTCACAATGGCCACGATGTCCTGGCGGTGAAAGAGTCGATGCGCGAAAGATCCAGAGATTCTCGCTCGCGCCCAGTCGGAATCTCGCGTGCTGGTGACGCAGGACAAAGACTTCGGTGAACTGGCCTTTCGGAGTCACTTGCCTTCCGACTGCGGTGTGATTCTCTTCCGACTTGATGGTGAAGACCCGGATGACGATATCCGCCGCATGATCGAGGCGGTTGAAAGTCGCACGGACTGGACCAGCACGTTTGCCGTTGTGGATCAAAATCGGATCCGACTCCGGCCATTACCATAACCTCGCTCCCGGCTGGCTCGCCAGCCGTGCGAATGTGCGTCACCTGTCACTGCCGAACAAGTCCTGCCACTCGGAGTACAACGGAGAGCGATCAGGAATGACGTTTGGGAGACGGACGAACTGGTGCGACAGGCGACCGAGTTCTCCGACCACGAGTTGCAAGCCGTGATGGAAGCCGAACACCGTGACGAGTTCCTTGCGGTCGAGTGACGTTGGCGAGATGGCCTGATTTCCGTACAAACCGAACGAGACGATCTGAGCCATGTTTCACGGAGCCGATCAAGATGAGCGTGGTTGAAGCGGCGAAACAACTCTACGAAAACGAACTGCGACGAAAGCTCGAACCCGATTGTCACGGGAAATACCTGGCCATTGAGCCGGAGACGAAAGCCTATTTCCTGGGAGACTCGTTCATCGCCGTCGCGCTGGCGGCACGCGATGCGTGTCACGGAAAGAAAACATTCGTCCTGAGGATTGGTCACGATGCCGCCTTTCACATCGGCGGGCTGACATGATCGGCAAGATGGATGATGAACGGCGTGCCCTTTTGGAAGTCGCCATCGCCAATCGGATGGACGGCGAACCGACAGTTGTCACGGCCTGGATCGACACGGCCTTTGACGGGCACTTGGTCCTATCGCTGCAATTGATCAAAGACCTTGAGCTGGAGCCATTGGCCGAAACAGAAGCGATCCTGGCCGACGGCTCCAAGGTCGTCCTGGAAACGTACCTCTGTTTTCTCAATTGGTTTGGGCAGCAATTGCCGCTTCAGGTCATCGCGAACGACGGCCGGTATCCGCTTCTTGGCACCGCGCTGTTCGAAGATCGGGTTCTCCACATCGATTACAGACAGCGAGTTGTTCAACTTGACTGAGGCTGTGACGCGCGGAACGCCGCTACTGGCTTGAAGGGTGCGAATGTGCGTCGCCATTCACTGCCGAACAAGTCCTGCCACTCGGAGTTCAACGGGGAGCGATTAGGAATGACGACGACTCGTGAGCGTGCTGCAAACCGATCGCGATCTCGCAAGCGTCGGCATAGCGAAAGTAGCCCTGCCGCTCCGCGACAGGAGAGCCGGGCGAGAAGATGACGTCGGTTGGTGGTTGAGCGTCGGTCGCGCGTTTGAAAAACGCGCCAGCCCTGCGGATCGCCCGGCCGTTCGTACCCATCGGATCGGCTGACCGATAGAATCCCACACCTTTGTCGTCAGACTTCTTCGACTCTTGGCCCAAGTGAATTCCATGCCCAAGCCCAAAGTTGCACGAGCGGACCTGAAACCGGGTGAAATCCTCTGTCAGCACTGCACCGCGAAGTGCTGCCGCTACTTCGCTCTGCCGATCGAAACGCCAAAGATCAAGAAGGACTTCGAGTACATGCGCTGGTATCTGATCCACGGCCGCATCTCGATCTTCGTCGACGGCGAGACTTGGTACTTGATGGTCCACAACGTCTGCGATCACCTGCAAGAAGACAATCGCTGCGGCATCTACCAGACACGGCCGCAAATCTGCCGCGACTACACCACCGACGATTGCGAGTACGACGGTGACGGCCAATACGACATGCTCTTCGAGTCCGCCGATCAGATCGCCGAATTCGCCGAAGCATTCCTGCCACAAGTTCCACGAGCCAAGTCGACTGGTGGCAAACGGAAGCTCAACCTTCCAATCTTGAGCGTCGTCACCGAGTCGGCATGAGCGACGACGCTGGACTGCCGCTGCCAATTTCAAATCTCAAATTTTGAATCAGAACTTCATGTCTCGTCCCATCATCAAGCCCTCGACGCTCAAAGGTTTTCGCGACTACTTGCCGAACGCGATGATCGCTCGTGAGAAACTGATCGACACTGCGCGGCAGGTCTATCGCAGCTATGGCTTCTCGCCGATCGACACGCCGGCGCTGGAACACGCGGAGATTCTGCTCGGCAAAGGAGGCGACGAATCCGACAAGCAGTTGTTTCGTTTTCGCGACAACGGCGACCGCGACGTCGCGTTGCGATTCGATCTGACGGTCCCGCTGGCTCGCTTCGCCGCTCAGCACATTCACGAGATCGGTACGCCGTTCAAGCGGTATCACATCGGCACCGTGTGGCGCGGCGAGAACACTCAGAAGGGTCGCTACCGTGAGTTCATGCAGTGCGACTTCGACACGATCGGCACGACGTCGAACGCCTCGGACATCGAAACGCTGCTGGTCATTCACGATCTCTTCGAGCACCTGGGCTTCGCGAAGTTCACGATTCGCATCAACAACCGGCTGGTGCTCAACGGCCTGTTGCAGAGTTTGGGGCTCGCCGACAAATCCGCCGGTGTGCTGCGGTGTATCGACAAGTTGCCGAAGGCCGGTCCCGAAAAAGTCATCGCTGAAATGACCGAGCGAGTCGGCGCGACCGCCGAACAAGCGGCCGCCGTCATCGCGCTCGCGGAACTCAAGGGCGAGCCGTTCGCGATCCTGACGACACTCGAAACACAACTCGCCGGCAACGAATCGGGATTGCTGGGAGTCGCTCGATTGCGAGAACTCTTCACGACGATCGGCCAAGCGGGCGTGCCGGCCGAGCGCGTCGAGCTCGACCTCGCGATCGCGCGCGGGCTCGATTACTACACCGGCACGATCTACGAGACGTTCCTCGGCGACTTACCCGGCATCGGCAGCGTTTGCTCGGGAGGTCGTTACGACAACCTCGCCGAACTCTTCACAACGCTGAAGCTGCCGGGAGTCGGCGCGAGTCTCGGTCTCGATCGCTTGCTGGCCGCGATGGAAGAGCTGGGTATGGTTGCCGCTGCCTCGACCCCGGCGAAAGTGCTGATCGCATTCTTCGATGCGAATCATCTGGGCGACTATCACCGGCTGGCGCGCGAACTGCGAGCGGCAGGTCTTCCCGCCGAGGTTTATCCCGAAGCGGTCTCATTGGGTGACCAATTGAAGTACGCCGGTCGCAAAGGTTTTCCGTCCGCCGTCATCGCCGGCGACCGCGAGTTCGCCGCCGGACAATGGCAAGTGAAGAACCTGTTGACTCGCGAACAAGTCACCGTGCCGTCCGCCGAATTGACCGAGCATCTGCGACGCATGATCGGCTAAGGAATCGAGCAGTGATGACTTCCCGACTTCAACAGGCTTATCAGCCGGTACGCGCTAGCGTCCGGTTCGAGAGTCGATCGACATTCCAAACCGGACGCTAGCGCGTTCCGGCTGATATTCCGCGTGATAGACAGCAACATCGGGGAATTATTGCGGCCTCGTTCATCATCGAGGCAACGTCCGCAGAGGCGATCCAAGAAGAGAATTGAAGGGAGTGCGAGCCATGTGCGTGCGTCGTGCCGTATTGTCGCTGACGGTGCTCTTCTCCGTTGCTGTGGCAAAGGCTGCCCCGCCGCAACCGGCGGATGTCGTCTTCCGTGGTGGCGCGGTCTACACCGTTGATGCGGCTCGAAGTTGGGCCGAGTCCGTCGCGATGCGTGAGGGACGGATTGTTTATGTCGGGACCGATGCGGGACTCACGCCGTGGATTGGGCCAAAGACTCACAGCATTGACCTCAAAGGCAAGATGCTTCTTCCCGGTTTTCACGACTCTCATGTGCATCTCGTCGGAGGTGGGATCGAGTTGGGTGAGTGCGATCTCAACGGCCTGGCGACGCTCGATCAGGTTCTCTCGGCGGTGAAAGAATTTGCGAAACGACATCCCGAAAAGAAATGGATTCGCGGTGGAGGCTGGCCGCTGACCTTAAGCGGAGGGAATCCGCACAAAGAGTTGCTCGACAAGATTGTGTCGGATCGGCCAGTCCTCTTGGATGCGTTCGACGGACACTCGTCGTGGTGCAATTCGCGAGCTTTGGAAATCGCGGGGATCACGAAAGACACGCTCGATCCGCCTCGCGGCCGGATTGAACGAGATCCGAAAACAGACGAGCCGACCGGGACGCTGCGCGAGTCGGCGGCGCGGTTGGTGATCGTCAAGACGCCGCCGTATTCGCACGAGGAATTTGTCATTGGGCTGCGACGCGGATTGGAGGTCGCCAACCGCTTCGGCATCACTTCGGTGCAGGAGGCGTCGGTGACAGATCAGCATTTGAATGCGCTCGCGGAACTCGACAAGTCGGGGGAGCTGACGGTGCGCACGGTCGCGGCCATCCGGTTCGATCCGGCGAAAGGAATGTCGCAAGTTCCGCAGTTCGTCGAGTGGCGGAAGAAGTATCAGAGCCAGCGTCTGCGGGCGACGGCCGTGAAGATTTTTCAGGACGGCGTCATCGAGTCGCGCACCGCCGCACTGCTGCAACCGTATCTGAAGGGCGAGCGTGAAGAGCGAGGCTGGTTGAATCTGGAGCCGGAGGTACTCAATCCGCTCGCGGCGGAACTGGATCGCTTGGGGTTTCAGATTCATGTTCACGCGATTGGCGACCGCGGGATTCAGAGTACGTTCGATGCCTTGGAGTTTGCTCGCGCTCGCAACGGCAGCCGCGATTCGCGGCATCACATCGCTCACATTCAGCTCTTCGATCCGCCCGACATCGCCCGGTTTCGGCGGCTGGGAGTTGTCGCCAACTTCCAACCGTACTGGGCCTGGGCCGATCCTTATATCGTCGATATGACGCTACCCGTGCTCGGCCCACAGCGTTCCCGATATCTGTACCCGATGCGGAGCGTCGCCAATACCGGAGCGGTGATCGCCTGCGGCAGCGATTGGACGGTATCGACGATGAATCCACTGGAGGCGATCCAGGTCGCAGTGACGCGGCGCGGACCAGAGCAAGGCCCCGGTCCTGCTTGGATTCCCGAAGAAGTTGTGGACTTGCCGCTGATGCTCGCCGGTTACACGATCAACGGCGCGTACGTGAATTTCGAGGAACAAGAAACCGGTTCCATCGAAGTCGGAAAGGCCGCGGATCTGATCGTGCTCGATCGCAATTTGTTCGAGATCCCCGCGCACGAGATCCGACATGCCAAAGTCCTGCTGACTCTGCTCGAAGGGAAAGAGGTGTTTCGCGACGCCAGTTTTCCGAAGGCAGGTCAATAGATGCGATCGAGAACTCCGAGCTTGCGAAGGGACCGCTTCGATCGCGGTTCGTGCCAGTGCCAGTCGTGGAACGACTCGCCTACGTAGCTCTGTCGTTTCACGACTGAGATTCCTTGTGCCGCGCAAAACCCGATTCACCGCCAAATCTTTTTCGACGACATGAGCCCTGTGAAAGGAATCCACGCCATGAGACCCCGGATGAAGATCGTCACGTTCGTGATCTGGTCGGCGATCGCCGTCGTCGTTCCAAGAATCGTGATGGCTCAGGCGTCTGAGCCCGCGCCGCCGGAGAAAACGCTGCCGATGCCCGGTGAGGTATTTCGAGTCGAGAGTCGAACGGCGTTCGTCATCCCGGCCGAAAAGAATCCAACCGACCAAAAGACGCCCTGGGTTTGGTACGCGCCGACGTTGTCCGGCTTGCCGGGAAACGAAGAGCGTTGGATGTTTGAACGATTTACGAAGAACGGAATCGCCGTCGCGGGTATTGATGTCGGTGAGTCGTTTGGTAGTCCCGACGGCCGCAAGTTGTTCTCGGCGTTTCACCGCGAACTCTCCGAGAAGCGAGGCTTCTCATCCAAGCCGGTGTTGCTGGGACGAAGTCGCGGCGGACTGATGACACTCGGTTGGGCCGTCGAGAATGCGGACAAGGTGGGCGGTTTCGCTGGCATTTATCCGGTCTGCAACATCGAGAGCTATCCCGGTGTCGCACGAGCCAGCGGAGCGTTCAAGATGAAGGCCGACGAACTCGCGGCGAAGCTTGGTGATCACAATCCGCTCGACCGATTGGCCGCGCTGGCCAAGGGGAAAGTGCCGCTATTCGCGATCCACGGAGATGTGGACAAGGTCGTTCCGCTCGAAGCCAACTCAGGCGAGGTTCGCAAACGTTACCAACAACTCGGCGGTGAGATGCAACTGGTCGTCCCGGCCGGGCAAGGGCACAACATGTGGAACGGATTCTTCCAGTGCCAAGAGTTGGTCGATTTCGTGATCGCAAACGCTCGACCCAAAGTGCCGGCCACGAACCGATCGACCAACGAAAACTGAGAAAGCCCGGTCGGCTCACACCGACTCCGGCACGACAAAGTGGGCTCTCCGCTATTCGTGTTGGAACGCATTCATCAGCCGCAGGGCGCTAGCCCCGGTTCAGCGAAAACAAACCGGGGCTAGCGCCCTGCGGCTGGTTGGCCACAATGCTCAACACGAATGGCGGAGAGCCACAAAGTGTTGAAGGTCGGCGGGAGCAGAATCGACCTGACTGAGCGCAAGAGCCGCATTCTGATACGCATCGCACAAAATCATTCGGTGTGTGAAGCGTTCGGCTCATCACGCGGAACGATGATGACAACGTAGGCGAGTCATTCCATGACTCGCATTTGCCGCGCGAGGTTCAAGCATCGATACGGTCAATTCTCACTGCGTGAGGAATCAGACGAACTCGTACCGGCTTTGATCACGCCCCCTTGCAGGACCGCGATGAATTTCGAGCGGTCTTGCAACAGAGCGATATTCTTAACGACGTCGCCGTCGACGACCAGGACATCGCCGAGCTTGCCGGTTTCGAGCGTGCCGAACTCGTCGCCGCGGCCCATGATTTCGGCTCCGGTCTTGGTCGCGCACTTGATGACCGTGAGCGGATCGAGGCCGACGAAGTTGACGAAGAAGGCGAGTTCCTTCGCGTAGTCGCCGTGCGGATTCCACGCGAAGCCGTAATCGCCGCCCATGCCGAGTCGGCCGCCGGCTTTCAAAATTCTGCGAGCACTCTCGGCTCCGCCGTCGAGGGTTTCCTGATGGCCGTCGATGACTTTCTGAGACAGTCCAAATTCGGGGCCGCGCTCGATGCTCATCAGCTCGAAGTACAGAGCCGGGACGCACGGCACGTCCCGTTGCAGCAGCAATTCCAACGCTTCGTCGTCCATGAATGTGCCGTGTTCGATCGCGTCGTAACCGGCACGCAGAGCGTTCTTGATCCCTTCGGTCGCTCGGCAGTGGCCGGTTACTTTCTTACCGTGATTGTGAGCGGTCGTGACGACGGCGTGCATTTCCTCGAATGTCATGCAGAGCGTGTGATGATCGTTGGTGTCCGGCGCGGCCGCGTCTCCGGTCGGATACGTCTTGATCCATTCGACGCCGTCCTTCACGAGCTTACGAACGGCGGCGCGAGCTTCTTCGGGGCCATTGACCAACAAGATCAAGCCTTCCATGCCGATCTTGCGGAAGTCGGGATTCCAATCCATCAACCCGCCGACGCCGCAGATCTCCCGGCCGCTCGATGCCAAGCGCGGGCCGGGGCAGACGTCGCTTTCGATCGCCTTCTTCAGCCAGACGTCGATGTTGAACAGACTGCCGCCACTGCGAGCCGCTGTGTACCCGCACTCCAACGCGAGCTTCGCATTCGCGGCGGCCAGCAGAGTGACGTACTCGACGGGATACTTGATATCGAGATCTTCCAACGCGGCGACGTTGAAGTACGTCGGATGAAAGTGAGCCTCAACCAACCCCGGCATGATCGTCCCGCCGCGAGCGTCAATCGTCGTCGCCTCACGAGACAACAGCGGTGCGCTCTCTTCACGTCCGACGAACGTGATCTTGCCGTCTTCAATAACGACCGCCGCATTCGCGAGCGGCGTGGTACCCGTGCCGTCCACGATTTGGCCGTTCCGAATGAGCGTTGTTCCGGTGGCATGTTTCATGTGAGGCTCACGTGACTAGAAAAATGGCAAGGCTCCGCTTCAGGCCGACAAGGCCCATCATTCTGCCAAAATCCGATTGGCAGAATGATGGGGGCAGAATGATGTTTGTCTCGGAACCGTCCACTTCAGAACCTTTCTCATTCCGGCAACCGGCCCCGTTCGATCTTCGGAAACTCGCCGGTGCAGGCTTTCATGAATTCGACGAGGTCGGCTTTGTCCTCCGACTTGAGGTCGAGCTTCTTGATCTTGGTGCTGAGCCATTGATTGGGCGTGCCTCCTTTGGCGTAGTGCTCGACGGTTTCTTCCAGCGTCTTCTGGCTGCCGTCGTGCATGTACGGAGCCGAGAGCGCGACGTTGCGAATCGTCGGAGTCTTGAACGCTCCTTTGTCCTTTTCGTCCTTGCTGACTTCGAAGCGGCCGAGATCCGGCTTGTCGATTCCTTCGCCGAAGCCGACACCAATGTTGTGGAACTTCTCGTCGGCAAGGTTCGCTCCGACATGACATGCGGTGCAGCCGACCTTTTCGCTGAAGAAGAGGTCTCGGCCACGGATCGCGCTGGCGGACATCGGATGAGCGTCCAGGGCGGCCTTTCTGGCTTGGAACTGCGCGTACGTTTCAGGCTCTTCTTCTTTGAGCGTTTCCAAGTCTTCCGACTTCATCAACAAGAACGGCCGCACGGCTTCGTAGTAATCGAACGGAGCCGGGCCGGTGACGATGGCTCGCTCGAACGTTGCGATCGCGCGGCCGATGTTGTCAATCGTCACCCCCTCGTCGCCAAAGATGACTCGGAATTGCATCTCGTAACCAGGAATGCCTGCGATGGTCTCGACGGCTTTCTCGTGCGTGTTCCCCATTTCGATCGGATTGGCAATCGGGCCCACTGCCTGAGCCTCAAGCGACGCCGCACGGCCGTCCCAGAATTGAGCACCGCTGACGATGCGGTTGTAGCTGACCGGTGAATTGCGGCCTCCCATTTGTCCGTTGATGCCGATGCCGAACTGTGTGTGCTTGGCAAAACCTTCGTCGGGACTGTGACAGCTCGCGCAGGAGATCGTGTTGTCGGCCGAGAGCCGAGTGTCGAAATACAGTTGCCGGCCTAGTTCAATTTTCGCGCGCGTCATCAAGTTGTCAGCGATGCCACGCACCTCGCGCGCTCCGGCCATCAGGCCCATCGGCAGAACGATCTCCAGCGGCGTATGGTTTTCGGGCTGTTCAAGCCACGCGCTGATTTGATCGGCGGTCAACGATCCGTCGCCGGGAATTCCCGCCGTGAGTTCGGGAGAACCGAGCAGCACCTCAGCGGACGCGGCGGGATTGGACTCACCAAGTTTCGACGGCGCGACGGAGCCATCCTTCTCTGTGGACGTCTTGTCGTTCGTTTTCGTGGACGCCGCAGCCGCGCTCGATTCGATCGATCCGGTTTTGGCCGGAGCAACGATCGGCGCAGGAGCTTTCTCGCATCCGCAGAACACGAAACTCAGCAGACCGACACACAATGACAAGTAAACTCTCGGCGACATCCTCATGATTAGCTCCTCTCGCGAAAACGACCGACGGCCGGGACTGCATTGACCGACTCGTCAAGGCAATCGCGATGATACAAGCCGACCGCAACGGTGTCTCGCAAGCGAAGCGGATCAGTCGATCTCGATCTCGACCTCGGGGACGCCGACCGAGAAGATCAGACGTGTGCGTTTCACGGGTGACGATTTTGGCGTCGCACTCTCGTCGATGACCGGGAACGCACCGACTTGCCCGCGCAGATCGAGGATGCCCCAGGCGACTTCCAGCGAGACATTGCCAAGTTCCTCCAGCCACGCCTCACGCTCGGCGTCGGTGGACTGCGGAAGTTTCGCCGCGATGAGCTTCTTCAAGCGAGCACGACGCATCTCCGGATCGTTCGAATCAGCAAGTCCAGAAGCCGCGCGACTTCGCGGAGCAAACTCGTCGAGATCGTCTTGCGGAATTCCGGCGGACTCCGTTCCCGCGCCGGCTTCGCGAGACGCCGCATTGCCGATCACCCAGCGATGCAACACAAAATTCCCGCCCACGATGCCGCACACCAAGCCCAACGCCAATGTGGCCTGAATGGCCATCTCACGCCGTTTCATGTTCGCCTCCTTGCGAATAGCCCGCGCCGCGAGCCGCTCCTCGATTTCGGATGGGCGGACGCTACCGATCGCTCGGAACCGCGACAAGATGAGTCGCCGAGCAAGGACTCACAACTCACTTTGCAGCAACGACCGTTTCGATCCCGCCCCCATAGACCTCGCGTCGATGGAGCGAGAGATAGAAAGCTAACAGCAGCAGGACCAGCCGTTGTCAGACCCCATCCGCCTCGTGCGGATGGTGAATCAGACGATTGCGGTGATATTGCCGCTGAACTAATTCACCATCCGCACGAGGCGGATGGGGTCTGCAGCGAAGTGAGTCTGCTTCGTTAGCACTCCATCGGTTGCTCCATCCAGACAAGCTGGATGGGGGCGAGACAAACCGCAAAGTATGCCGTCCAGCCTCATCGGAAGCATTGAGCGCTCGCCTGGTTCACACCGCCGGCTCACTCGATTTCGTGAATGTCATTCATCACGCCGCGCGGAACACAGATGACGAGCACCGTCAGATCGCCGACCGCCTTGTGTTTGATCCCGCGCGGGACGTAGACGACCACCCCTTGGTGCAATTCGATCTCGGTCCCGTCGAGCGTCATCGTCCCTTGGCCGTCGATCACGTAATAGAACTCATCGGTCTTCGCGTGATAGTGCATCTTCGCGTCCTGAATCTTGACCCGATGCACCTCTCCCGCCGCGCCGTCTTGCTCTTCGATCAAACACCGAATCTCGCCGCACGTCTCCGCCCAAGGCGTGACTTCGGCCGGATCGCGACGCAGGAAGCGTGATGGTTGGCTCATTTCTTCACCTTTCGAAATTCGCTGACTGGTTCCGCCGACGCTGGTGACTACAGTACGCCACGTTACTCGACGTGTGGTTGGCATTCATCCGCGACGAGGACTGGACACCAAGGGGATTGGGCAATGGCAACGAAGTCAAAAGCAACGGCTGCGGTCTTTGTCACGGCTCTACGAGCGCTGTCCAAACCGGAGCGAGACGAAGTCCTGGTACAGATCGCGCGTGATCGATCATTACGACAGGACTTGCTCGACTTGGCAACCATCGCTGAGCGACGGACGGAACCAGCCCGCTCGTTCCGTGAGTACCTCGAAGGTCGGCGACGATGACTGGCCGTTCCAAGTAGGCGGTTCACATCAAACGCTCGGCCGAGAAAGACATGGATGCGCTGCCGAAGGCTCTCTTTGACCGCATCGCAGAGGCCGCACTTCAGTTGGAGACGGATCCAAAACCAAACGGCAGCCGCAAGCTGCGCGGCACGGACGGTTATCGAATTCGAGTTGGTGCCTACCGGGTTCTTTACACCGTCAATGACGACACTCGGATCGTGGAAGTTGTCGCGGTGGGGCACCGTCGAGATGTTTATCGCTGAAAGGCAGTTTCGTTATTGATACGACAATAATAGTGCAGCTTGGCGTCGTGAATCTTGACCTGATGCACCTCACCCACCGCGCCGTCTTTCTCTTCGATCAGACACCGATTCTCGCCACACGTCTCCGCCCAAGCCGTGACGTCGGCAGGATCGCGACGCAGGTAGCTGGTGGGTTGGCTCATGTCGGACCCTTCCTCTTTGTGCGTTTCCTGATGTAGTACGAGACAACTTCGTTGGACAGGACTCCCGCAACACACCCCAAACCGCCGCCGAAAACCATCCAAAAGACAAACGTCTCTGCACGCTGAACGCCACCGTCTCGCATCCCGTAGAGCAACCGGCCTGCAACGTCATAGCCCAGATGGTAGCCCACAGCAGCCCCAGCAAAAATCGGGATCAGGCGGATGATCTGCCAGAAGACTTTCGTCGCGATATTGTGCTTGGATGACATGATCCAGACTCGAATGATTCGATACTAACGTTGCCCTATTTCTGATTCTTTTCGTGCTTCCACAAACGCTCCTTGAGCTGCGGAAACAATTCCAGTGCGTTGTCGCGCATGATCTGGCGGCCGATGCGGTTGGCGTGTTCTTCGATGAGGTCGCCGCGATCGACTTTTTCGGCCAGCACTTCGGCGATGCAACGGCGAGTCAGTTCAGTGGAGCCGTAGATCCCTTCGCCGTGATTGCAGTCGCCGCCCCACATGATGCGGGTGGAGGGCATTTGCTCCAGCCATTCGTGGTAGGCCCGTTTCCCCATCGAGTAGCTGAGGGTCGCGAGCCAGACGCTGTCGATCCAGACGTGGTTCCAGTGCCGCATTAAGATCGCGCCGGTCTCGCCGGTCCACGGAAAGCCGCCGTGAAACAAAATGAATTTCGTTTTGAGATTCGCTTCGATCAGGTCCACCAGCAGCAGCGGGTTCGAGCTTTGAATGCGGCCGTGCCCGGTGTGGATTTGAAACGGCAGGTCGTATTTCGCGCCGAGTTCACACAGCCTCCAAAAGACGAAGTCCTCGAAGTCTTTGATCTGCTCCGGCGTGAGCGCGGTGCGTCGCTTGTTGAACGCGACCTCGGCTCGCTCTTTCGAGACGTTGTCGAACTTCAGAGTCCGTTGATACGCGAGCGTCGACTTCAAGCAGACCGCCCCTTTGTCTTTCGCTTCGAGGAACAGCCGGTCGAGCACCTTCAAAAAATCATCCAACGAGTTCATCGGCAGACCATGTTTCGTGGCGAACTCGAACGGGCTATCGAACGGATTGTCGTACTCCGACGCATGAAACCCGCGCACCAGCGACGTCACGTTGAAGACCAGCACTTCAAACGGGTACGTCGTCTGAAACGAGAACCTCGCCCAATATGGGTCGTTGAACATCAACTCAATGTTGGCCTTCTCCGTGACGACATGATGTAGCCATTTCTGGTCGCGGTAGTTGTCGAAGATTTTGCGATCCAACTCGCGAGCCTGCTCGTCGGTAACGCGGTCCCAATCGACGCCGTACAAGTCTTTGAGCGCGATCTGCGTGTAGGCATAAAAGCTGGTCGCTCGCGAGTTGTCCCAATCGTCCTTCGCGTCCTTCCACCAATCATCGAACTCCATCTTCGGTTGCCACGGTGTGAGCCGGCCGACCTGAGTCCAATAGCTGTTTCCCCAAATGCTCGAAAGGTTCATCCCCTTGCCGAGTTTCGTCTCGCGATACCCCGGCAACTTCTCAAACGGCCAAAGATGATCGTGCGTGTCGATCGCCGGCACGGCATCCATCTTCATTTTGATCCGCTTGTAAGTTTCAGTTTGCCGAGTGGCTTGAGCAAACACCGGTATCGCCCACGAACTCACCACGATCACCAAGACCACCAACCATTGTCGAAGCATGACGCTCTCCTTTTCTGGTTTATTCGCAGAAGCGGGCCAACGCATCGTAAGGCGACAACGTCTTCTCGTCAGTCATGGCGGCTCGGCTCGCAAGGGTATTCGATCAACTAAGAGGCTGACAAAGAACCGGTTTATCAGCCGGAACGCGCTAGCGTCCGGTTCGAGAATCAATCGACGTTCCAACCGGACGCTAGC
>JAYVQJ010000942.1:0-4654 GCA_043777235.1 Planctomycetia bacterium | reverse complement strand
TGGGCCGGCGCTGCGCTGGTCCCACCCTACGATTTGCCAATGCCGTCATCAGCCGATCGGATGACCTAGTTTCGGTCCCGCGACACGCAGGTCTCCGTTGCGGACGGTCAGGCTGTTCGCGTCGAAGAACTCGCACAGCGGGACCGAGAACTTGCGACTGACTTCCCAAGCGTCGCGCAGTTGAGCCATCGTGGCCGGGCCGTTCTTCGCGAGGAAGTCGGCGCAGAGCTGTCGTGCTCGTTCGATGGCTTCGGCCGAGAAATACAAATCCTCCGCGACCTTCACGAGCAACCCGTCTTCGCAACTGACATGCAGCAACGGTTCGATTTGGTCGAGCTTCTGACCGACGGTGGTGGCGAGTTCTTTCGTCGTCGGTGGAGTCAGGCTCGCTGCGGTGATTTCTTCAAGCAGCTTGGCTCGCGCGGCTTGTTGGTTCTTCGTGAGCTTCACTTGCGCGTCGGCCGGACCGATGTGCGGGCCGACTTTGACGAGATCGCCTTTGACGAGCAGATGATTGAAGACGGCATCAAGTAGCGCGGCATGTGTGATCTCGCGACAACCCGACAGAAACAACTCGCGCGGCAGTGCTCGGCGCGGCTGATGTTTCGCCAGGACTTCGCGAATCGTTTTCATCACCGACGCCGACAACGCGGCGAGGCGGTCTTTATGGACGAGCAGTCCTCGCTCGGCGTTTCCTTCCGATGTAACCCGAAGCGTGAGCGAGGGGCTGTCATTCCCAATCTGCTCAGCTCCCTCGCTCACGCTGCGGGCTATTTTGACGCTGCTGCGAGCGAGCCGGATCAACTGGCCGGACGTCCGCAATTCGTCGAGCAGTTGCCGATAGCGGAGCGGAGCGATGCCGGCTCGGCGTGCGGCTTCTAGCGGCGAGTCGTCGAGACTGTCCTTCTGAGCGATCAGCGCCGACAACCGCGAGACATCCGACGAGGCCGCCCACTTCGAGCCGAGCAACACGAGGTCTTTGATGCGCCGGCCAATCGGCAAACAGGGATCGAGCACTCGGCCACCGGCGATCGTGATGCTTGGCGAAACGCGGCGCAAGATGAATCGCTGACCGTGAGCTGCGACGATCGGTTCCTTCGTCCGCAGTTCGGCGAAGCCGGTCTCGCCGGGAGGAAGCGTGCGGCCCTTCAAGTTGATCCGCGCCAGCACTTCGCAAGTGCCGAGATGCAGGTTGAACACCAACCGATCCTTCAAGACCAACGGCGAAGACGACAAGTTGCGCAGCTCGACCAGCATTCGCTTCGTCGGCAACAAATAGCCGAGCGAGGCGAGTTCCATTCCCCGTTCGACCTCTTCCGTTTTCACTCCCGCCAGATTGATCGCCGTCCGCTGTCGAGCCGCCGCGCTGTCGGCTTGTTGTCCGTGATGCTGCACGCCGCGCACTCGGACTTCACGCTGCTGCGGCAACAGTTCGAGCGTCTCGCCCGCCGCCGCCGAACCGCTCATCACCGATCCCGTCACGACGGTCCCGTGCCCCGCGACGCTGAAGACACGGTCGATCGGCATTCGGAACAGCTCCAATAATTCGGGGAGTTCGATATCACGAGCGATCCGCACCAGCGTCTGTCTGAGTTCGTCGAGCCCCGCTCCCGTCTCTGACGACACCGGTACGATCGGGCAGCCTTCGAGAAACGTTCCGGTCAAAAGATCGGCGATGTCGGCCGCGACCAGCTCGACATAGTCCGCCTCAACGAGATCAATCTTCGTGAGCGCGACCAGCCCCGCCGGAATGCCGAGCAGTTGCATGATCTCCAGATGCTCGCGTGTCTGCGGCATCACGCCGTCATCGGCCGCGATCACGAGCATCGCGAGATTCACCCCGGTAGCACCCGCGACCATGTTCTTCACGAACCGCTCATGCCCCGGCACATCGACGACGCCGAATTGAATCCCGTCCTGCTCGAAGTGCGCGAACCCCAGCTCAATCGAAATCCCGCGAGCTTGCTCCTCTGGCAACCGATCCGTGTTGATACCGGTCAGCTTGCCGACAAGCCGCGTCTTGCCGTGATCAATGTGCCCGGCGGTGCCGATGAGGATGTGCTTGGTGGTGGCAATTGAATTAGACGGCATTCGCATCCCGATCATTCGACTGAGCACTCGGATTCCGATGACGAGTCGAGACAACGCGACAGATCAACCAAGCCCAGAAGTAAGTGTGGATCACACCAAGAAGGCTCCCCAACAATATGCCAACTATCTCCGAATCAACCGCCTCCATGCCGAGAGATAATGGATATGTGAAGGGCTGCCACGTCCAATGCAGAGCGACCTGCAACCAAATTGGCAGGTTTGCAACGGGGAATCGAAACGCAGACGAAGAAAGCACGACATAAGCGATGTATGACAGCGCGAGGTAACTCACCGAAGAAAAGAACCGGTGCTTACGCGGTGGCGAGGTCGGCATGATTTCCTCCATCTCATTCGTACTTCCATTTCGACACCCACGGGTCGCGAGTTTGTTTTTGCCAAGTCTTGAGTTTGCCTTTCAGCTCGGCAATCAACTTCGCGTGTTGCGGATCGTCGGCGAGGTTCTTGAGTTCGTCGGGATCGGCGTCGAGATCGTACAACTCGAAACGCGGACGATGAATGTAGGCCGAGGTCGATCGCAATCCGTAGACGGGCAGCTTGGTCTTCAGCGCCATCTGCCAAGTCGGCGAGGCGTACAAGTCGGAGGCGAACGGATACGGCAGCTCGTGAGCGATGTTGAAGATCAGCTTGTGCCGACCGCTAATGATCGACCGCATCGGGTAATACATCGTGAGCTCGTGAAACGTGTGCGAGCCGAAGATTTCGTCAAAGCCGCTCTTCGAGGCGTGCTTATCGGCAAGAGCTTTCACGAACGAGCGGCCATGAAACGTGACCGGTTGAGTCTTTGCGTTCTTGGCTGGGCGTGCTCCTTCGGGCGAACCGCCATTTTCACGCGGGACAACCGGCGGCGCGGGGTTCGGGATCACTCCGCACCAATCGAGGATCGTCGGTGTGATGTCCACCCACGCCACGAGCGCGTCGGTTGTTCGCACGGGCGAGACGCCCGTGGCACGTGGCTGGGTCGGATCGCGAACGATCAGCGGCAGCCGAGCACCGGGGTCGTACAGCGTTGTCTTCGCTCCGGGAAACGGCGGGCCGTTGTCGGCAAGCAACATCACCAGTGTGTCGTCCCAATGGCCGGTCTCCTGGAGCGCTTGCATCAGCTTGCCGACTCCTTGATCGAAACGGTTGATCGCTTCGTAGAACTCAGCCCACTCCTGCCGGACTTCGGGAGCGTTTGGCAACCACGACGGGACTTTCATTTCGTCCGCTTTGAATCTCGTCGGTGTGACTCCCGGATAAAAATCATCCTTCGGCGAGTTCGCGAATCCCTGAGCCGCTCGATGCGGATCGGTGCTGCACCAGTAAAGAAAGAATGGCCGGTCGTCCTTTTCCGCAATCCACTGCTTCGCGTTCTCGGCCATGCGGACGGAGTTGCGTGCTCCTTGAATGCCGTCGTTGCGGTATGTCTCGAAGTGATACGTCGCCTCCGGCGCGAGGTGATACTTCCCGATCGAGCAGGTCCGATATCCCGCCTCGGTCATCATCACCGGCAACGTCCGCACCGAATCGTATGTCGAGAAATGACTGTCTCCATGAGCGTGCCCATAATGCCCGGTCGCGTGATTGAACAACCCGGTCATCAGCACGGAACGGCTCGCGGAACAACTGGCCGTCGTGCAATACGCTCGTGTGAAGCGGACGCCTTCGGCCGCGAGCTTGTCGATGTTCGGCGTCTTCGCCTGCTTGTCACCGTAGCAGCCAAGCTGCCAACCCAAATCATCGGCAACAATCACAACGACGTTCTTCGCGGCAGGCTTCTTCGCCGAGTCGTCGGCAGTGGCCGATCGACCAACAGTCCCAGCCAGCGCGATCAACAACACAACCTTCAAAACCTTGCGAGACATGGCAACTTCCCTCCGGCTGACTGCTTGATTCCTTTGCGAGCTCTGCGCCTCTGCGTGAAATCCCCTTCCTAACAAGAAAACAAAGTCTCACGCAGAGGCGCAGAGTTCGCTGAGAGGACGACAGTGGAGCCAAGCTACTGTCCGGTACTCACCGCTTCCAGGCAGGCGACGAGCCTTGGCAGTTGTGCTTGTACCGAGAATCTCTCCACAACCGTCTGCCGAGCGGCTTCGATGACCGAGACGCTTCGGTTCGGCTGCGACAACAGTTGTCGCAAGACGAAAATCCATTCGTCGGTCGTTGTGGCCAACCATCCGTTGACGCCGTGCCGAATGATCTCTGAATTGACGCCGACCGGTGACGCGACGGCGGGAATCCCGGCCGCCATGTATTGCAGAATCTTCAGCCCGCACTTGTACCGCGTCCAATCGGTGTCCGGCATCGGCATCAAACCGACATCGAACGAAGCGAGATCGGAGACCTCGTTCACTTCAGACCAACGCACGAACCGTGTCTTGATTCCTTCGCGATCGAACCCCAGCCGCTTCAGCGGCCCATTCGATTCCGCGATGACGACCAATTCGATCGGAAATTCGGCAGCCAACATCTTCAACGGCTCACGCAAGAGATCCAGGTATTCGATATTCCTCGCCGTGCCGGTCCAGCCGAGGGAGAAGTGGCGAGTTTCGAGGTATTATTT
>JAYVQJ010000941.1:0-4654 GCA_043777235.1 Planctomycetia bacterium | reverse complement strand
GTCACCGCTCCGCGTGACGAGCCGAACGGGCAAACGCGCAGTGATTTCTTGCGATCCGTATAAGGTTCTGTTCGCGATCAGAACTCGGTGCAACGTTTCTCGCGTTCGGCCTCTGTGACCCTCAGTGTCCTCTGTGGTGAATCTCGAACATCGCCTACTCCCAGGCGATGCCGGTTTGTTGCGACACAAATCGCAGATCTTCGATCACGGCCGGGACGAGCGGGATTCCTGTCATGCGGCGTTCTGCTTCCGCGAGACGTTCGGGATCACCGGGGATCATCGGCCCGTTCGTTCCCGGTGCGGGGCGAGTTGCTCGGAAGGTGCGAATCCAATCGTCGATCTGCCGTTTGAATTCGGTCGGGTCAATGAAGGCGTCGATCCGCATCGCTCCGAAGAAGTGACCGATCCCCTGGCCGACTCGACGCGGAGGTTCGGCATGATCGAGCGTGAACGGCGGCGTGAACGGCCCCCAATTCGCGCCGCTCAAAGGCCCGCACAACAGATCGACCATCGCGCCGAGACAATACCCTTTGTGACCGCCGTGATCGCGATCGGCTCCGAGAGGCAGCATCGCACCGCCATCAACCATCGCGTGCGGGTTCGTGGTCGAGTTCCCATCGCGGTCGATCGCCCAGCCATCGGGGATCGCCTTGCCAGTGCGAATCGCCATCTCGACCTTGCCGAACGCTGCGGCCGGAGTCGCCATGTCGATCACGATCGGCGGCTCTTCGAGTCCAGGAAACGCGATGGCCAACGGATTCGTGCCAAGCATCTTCTCGGCACCCCACAACGGCGCGACGATCTTCGTCGTGTTCGTCATCGCCCAACCGATCATGTCGCGTTTCAAAGCTTCGAGCACATACCAGCCGGCGATCCCGTAATGATTCGTGTGCTTGACCGCGACCCAACCAGTGCCGACGTGATCCGCCTTCTCCATCGCGATCGCATTTGCCTTCGGCCCGACCACTAATCCCAAACCATTATCCCCATCGACCGTCGCCGTACTGAGCGACTCGCGCACGATCGTGATGTTCGGCCGCGGATTGATCCGCCCGATCGACAACATGCTGACATACGACCGCAACCGCGCGATCCCGTGCGAGTCGATCCCTCGCAAATCGCTGAGCACCAGAATATCCGCCGCCTGATTCGCGGCGTCGAGCGGAACACCAAAGTGCTGAAACACTCGCGAAGCAAATTCGTGCAATCGTTCGGACGCGAAGAGATCGGGCATGCGGTGTTCCTGGCGATTTCAAAAAGTAACCCGAAGCGTCAGCGAGGGGCGATGGTAAGCGGTGTTTCCCGATTCCCTCGCTAACGCTTCGGGTTACTTTGATTCGGAAACCGCGACTACGAATGTCCCTTCTCGGCGACTTCCACCAGCGTGCGGACGAAGCAGCCGGAGGCACCTCCCTCGCGATGGCCTTTGCTGGCGGATGCGAAGGCAGGGCCGGCGATGTCGAGGTGGACCCACGGTTTGCCGGCGACGAATTTTTCGAGGAACTTCGCGGCGGTGATTGCTCCGCCCCAGCGGCCGCCGATGTTTTTGCAGTCGGCGATGTCACTCTTCAGGAGTTCGTTGTACGAGTCGAACATCGGCAGTTGCCACAAATCCTCGCCCACTGACTTGGCGGCGGCGAGCACTTGGTCGCACCACGCTTGATTGTTGGAGAAGGCTCCGGCGACATCCTCGCCCAGCGCGACGACGCAAGCACCGGTCAGAGTTGCGAGATCAATCAGCCGCGAGGCTCCGTGGTCAACGGCGTAACACATCACGTCGTTGATGACCAATCGGCCCTCGGCATCGGTGTTGTGGACTTCGATCGTCACTCCGTTGCGAGCGGTCAGGATGTCGCCAAGTTTGTACGCTTTGCCGCCAAGCATGTTCTCGACGAGTCCGCAATAACCGACGACGTTGACCGGCAGCTTTAGACGAGCGATTGCCGTCATCGCACCGAGGACGGTCGCGGCTCCGGCCATGTCGCACTTCATGGTCAACATGCCATCGGTCGGTTTGATCGAGAGGCCGCCGCTGTCGAAGGTGACTCCCTTGCCGACCAGCGCCAGCGTCGGAGCGTTCGGACCTCCACCGTGATGTTCCAGGACCACCATCCGCGCGGGACGATCGCTTCCCTTGGCGACGGCCAACAACGATCCGAAGCGTTCGGCTTCGAGACGCTTCTCATCAAAGACGTGACACATCAGGCCACACGGGATCGCCTCTTGCAGCGCACGAGCGGCGAAGGTCTCCGGATAGATTTCGTGCGGAGGCCGATTGACCAACTCGCGAGTCAGATTGATCGCGTCACCCAGGATGCGGCCTCGGTCGCACGCGGTTGCGGCAGTGCCAAGTTCGCTAGCCGGAGGCAAGACGATCTGAGCGGCCGCGAACGGAAACCGACAACGCTCGGCCTTGTACAAGTCTTGTCCTTGCGAGCCGACGACCAGCGCGGTGGCTAAGACTTCGATCGCTCGGTCTCGTGTCAACGAGCCAAGTTGGTCGGGGACGCAGACCGCGACTCGGAGATCGTTTTTCGACGACACTTGCCGCGCGGCGGTCATCGCGACCTTTTCCCAGCGTGCGACCGATAGCTCACTGGGAACTCCCAGCCCAACGAGCAGCAAGCGGCGTGACTTCAGCGAGGGAGTGTCCGGCAATGACAGCAACTCGGCCAGCTTGCCGGTGAGATCGCCCGCTTCACGCAATCGACTGAGTTGTTCCTGCAACGCATTGTCGAGCGCGACAAGTTCGCTGTCCCACTCGCCACCTTCAGGAACACCGACGATCAACCAGTCCGCATCGATGTCTCTCGCCGATGCGCTAACCACTCGCAAATCCATGATGACTCCTCGACGCAATCATTCGTCATTAGCGGAAGACAACCAGCCGTGAACAGTTCACGACGGTAGCCTGTCACGTCGAGCAAGTCATTTCAAGCGAGGTGCGCGGCGATGGCACCAAGGACAGTGGCACGCGCGGCGGTGGCGATCAACGTTTACCGGTGGGAACGAGTTCCGAGACTTCGTAAACCGGCTTGCCGAGTCGATCGCGTTGAGTCGCGTCGAATTCACCGACGACGCTTACGGCTTGGCCGCTGCGGAGAGTTTTGAAGTACTGTGGATTCTTGAGCGTGACCTCGCCGCCGTATTGATCGTCGTCATCGGGAGACTGGCTGTAGGTCAGATGCCAGACCTTGTGCTTGGGATCGAATTCAATGATCCCTTTGAGCCATGTGTAGCCTTCGGTGTCGTAGCCGAACGTATCGACCGACGCGCTCGCCGGTGTGACCAAGTTCGAGCGGACTTGAGTGTGGAACTCGGCGGAACGCACATTGGATTTCGGCGGACGTGGCTCATCGTCGGTTGCCACCGACAACTCTGGCTCGGCGAGTTCCGGTTCTAGTGAATCGGATGAATCGGTGAATCGCTCATCAGCCAGAGGCCGAGGACGTGCTCGCTGACTGATCTTCACGGAAGGTCGTTCAAGCTCCGCATCGTCATTCAGTCCGAATGGCTCAGTCGATTCTTGCGGCTGCGCTTTGCCAGGATCAGCCGGCTCCGGCACGGATTTTCCGGCCGATGGTTCTCGTTCATTTTCAAACGAAGTCGGTGCCGATTTGCGGACGGGGGCCGGAGCAGTCAGCGTGCTTGTTCCGGTGGGACTGGCTGGAACCCAGACCGCGCCTGGTGGAACTTGCACGGTCCCGTAGGGCTGCGGTGCCATCGCCGTGTGCGGCGGAGCAAACGTCCCCGGATGACCGTACGGGCCGTAGCTAAAACAGCCCGTCGCAAACAAACACACCGTTACCAACAACCCGAACTGGCGATCCTTGCCCATGTTTTCCCCTCTCCCTGGGAAGTAGTCGGGCGGAGTGGTAGATGCAGATTGGCGATCATGTCCAGACCAATCGGCAACAGTCTTCTTTCAATCGTTGATTGAAGCGATAGACTGCTCCTCGCCGAAACCAAGGCCAGTGGATCTTTTGGACTCGACGGAGGCGTGACGATGCTGACGATGCTCGGACCCCGGCAGAATGGCTTTTGCGATCGCGTGAACCGCCGCAGCTTTTTGCAGATTGGCGGTTTGGCGTTGGGGGGATTCGGTTCCCTGTCACTGCCTCAGCTTTTGCGAGCGGAGCAGGCAGCGGCACTGAGTGGCAAGCCAGTGATGACTCACAAATCGGTCATCAACATCTTTCTTTCCGGTGGTCCTCCGCACCAGGACTTGGTCGATTTGAAACCGGATGCGCCGTCCGAGATTCGAGGCGAGTTCAATCCGATCGCGACCAGCGTTCCCGGTATCGAGATTTGTGAGCTGCTGCCCAAGCTCGCGCAGATGACCGACAAGCTGGCGATCATTCGCTCGGTCGTCGGTTCGGATGGACGGCACGCGGCGTTTCAATGTCAGACCGGCCGTCGCTTCAACAATCAAATTGCCGGCGGTTGGCCGAGCATGGGTTCGCACGTCTCGAAGCTGCAAGGAGCCGTCGACCCGGCCGTCCCTCCATACGTCGGGCTCGCGCCGAAGATGATCACCTCGACGTGGGCCGACAACGGTCAGCCGGGATTCCTCGGCCGAGCACATGCTCCGTTTCAACCGAATGCCGAGGGCAAAGCGGACATGGTGCTCAACGGCGCGAACGTCGAACGGTTT
>JAYVQJ010000940.1:0-4659 GCA_043777235.1 Planctomycetia bacterium | reverse complement strand
AGCCCGTCAGTCGATGAAGCGACACGCACGATCAAGGTTCGAGCCTTGCTCGGCAACCAAGACCGGGCGCTCAAGGCGAATAGCTTCGGCACTGGCTGGATCGTGCTCCGTGAGGAACCCAAGGCGATCACCGTGCCGCTGGATGCTCTGCAATCCGACGGCGATTGCCAGATCGTTTTCGTTCGCGACAGGGACTTTTTGAAGAAGGATTCCTTCAAAGTCTTCCATGCACGACAAGTCCGCGTTGGTGCGCGAAGCGAAACTCACGTCGAACTGCTCGCCGGTGTGTTGCCGGGCGAAGTCATTGCGACGAAGGGGAGCGCGTCGCTGCGAGCCGAACTCTTGAAGTCCGCCTTCGGCGAAGGCTGCTGCGGCGGACACGGGCATGAGCACTGAGGCGGAGGTAGGGGGATGGGGTGGTAGGGAGGTGGGGAGATTGAGAATCGACCCCTCTCCCCATCACCCCTCTCCCCATCACCCCACCTCTTCCAACGACGACACGGAATCACATCCAACAATGCGACTACGCAGCAAATCACTGAACTGGCTGATGGGCGTGTTCGGCGTGTTCGTGTTTCGTTGTCTGTTCAAGACGCTGCGGTTGCGGTTTCACACGGCGGAGAAAACCAATCCTTACGCCATCGAAGGGGACGACCGATTCATCTACTGCGTGTGGCACGACCAACTGCTGATCCCGATTTTCGGCGGCAAGCATCGGCACACGGCGGCGCTGGTCAGTCAAAATCAAGACGGCGGCTTCGTCTCGGCCGCCTTGCGAAGTGCGAATATTCAGCCGGTTCGTGGTTCAACTAGCCGCGGTGGAGCACAAGCTATGCGGCAGCTCATTCGCGAAGCGGAGGGGAAACACATCGTGATGACTCCCGACGGCCCACGCGGCCCGCGCCGTGAGCTGTCAGCGGGTGTCGTATTTCTCGCTGCGCATTCGGGACGAGCGATCGTCCCCAGTGCTTTCGCCTGCGAGCGCGGTTGGCGATTCGGAGTTGGTTGGACGGATCTGTTGGTGCCCAAGCCGTTCTCGAAAGTCCACATGCTGACTGGCAGCCCAATTCACATTTCTCCTGAGTCCTCGGACTTGCGAGGCGATGTTGCACGAGTCCAGGCGGCGATGCTGGCGTTGAACAATCAAGGTGATCAATTCGCGGCGCGAAATCGGGATAGGGTGATCGGGTGATCGGGAGGTAGGGAGAGGAATTATGGAAACAAGCTCTGGCTTCATTCGTTCATTCAAGGAGCTTCGTGTTTGGCAGAATGCGATGGATCTCGCATTGGAGATTTATCAGTTGAGCAAGCAGTTTCCTCCCGATGAGCGATTCTCGTTGACGGACCAAATACGACGTTCGTCTCGATCCGTTGCCGCCAACATTACCGAAGGTTGGAGGAAGCGGCGATACCCTGCATCTTTCGTGAGCAAATTGAGCGACGCCGATGCCGAGGCTGGCGAGACTCAGACATGGCTCGAGTTCTGCCGTCGCTTCAAGTACCTCAGTGGCGACATCGTCGATGCTTTGGATGCCCGATACGACGAAGTGCTCGGTCAACTGGTGAACATGATGAGCCATCCTGAGAGATGGACGGTCAAACAAAAGGATAGGGAGGTACGGGGATAGGGAGATGAGGCGAAAGGGAAGTGAGCTGCGGTTCCTCTCCCTATCCCCCGATCTCCCTATCCCCCTACCTCAGAGAACAAATGCTGACAACAATTATCGACTTTTCGCTGCGGCATCGCGCGATCGTGATCTTCGCGGCGCTGGCCATCGTCGTCGCCGGTGGCATCGCGGTGCGGCACATGGATGTCGATGCGTTTCCCGATACGACGCCGGTGCAGGTGCAGATCAACACGGTCGTGCCGTCGCTTGGTCCCGAAGAGGTCGAGACGCAGATCACGTTTCCGATTGAGCAGGCCATCAGCGGCTTGCCCAAATTGCAAAGCCTGCGATCCATCTCGAAGTTCGGCATGTCACAGGTCGTCGTGATTTTTGAGGACGGCACCGACATTTACTTCGCACGGCAGTTGATCAACGAGCGGCTCGGCTCGGTCAAGCTCTCTCCGGAAGTTGAGCGGCCGAAGTTGGGGCCGGTTTCGACGGGGCTGGGCGAAGTGTTTCATTACGTCGTGACGGGGCAGGGAGATGACGTCACCGAACTTCGCACGATCCACGATTGGGTGATTCGTCCCGCGATGCGCACCGTCCCCGGCACAGCCGAGGTCAACACATGGGGCGGCTTTGAAAAGCAATTTCAGATTCGGATCGATCCCGAGCGATTGATCAAATTCGGTCTGACGTTCGACGAGGTCACGGCGGCGGTGCGAAACAGCAACCGCAACGTCGGCGGTGGCTCGATCACGCAGCCGAGTGGCATGTTGTTAGTACATGGTCTCGCCCGCACCGTGAATCTCGACGAGATTCGAGGCATCGTCATCAAGGCCATCGACGGTGTGCCGCTGCGGATCGGCGACGTTGCCGATGTCACGATCGGTCACGAAATTCGCCGCGGAGCCGTCACCGCCGATGGGCAGGGAGAAGTGGTGCTCGGCCTAGGCTTCATGCTGATGGGGGAGAACAGCCACGAAGTCACGTGGTCGATGAAGCACAAGCTGGATGACATCAAGAAGTCGCTGCCGGCCAATGTCAATGTCACGACTGTTTACGACCGCACGGAGTTGGTTGATTTTGTGATCGACACTGTCCGCAAGAATCTGTTCGAGGGCGGCCTGTTCGTGATCGCGGTGCTGTTCGCATTCCTGGGCAACTTCCGAGCGGCGGCGATTGTCGCACTGGCGATTCCGCTGTCGATGTTGTTCGCGTTCTGTGGCATGTTGCAGTACGGCATTGCGGCGAGCCTGCTCAGTCTCGGCGCGATCGACTTCGGCATGGTCGTCGATAGCTCGGTGGTGATGGTCGAGAACTGCATTCGGCACATCGCTCACGGCGACAACAAACGTCGGCCGTTGATCGATGTCATCCGCGACGCAGCGGTCGAAGTCCGCAAACCGACAATGTTCGGCGAACTCATCATCATGATCGTCTACACGCCGATCCTGACGTTGGAGGGAATCGAAGGGAAACTCTTCCGGCCGATGGCGTTGACCGTGATCTTCGCGCTGTTGGGTTCGATGGTGCTGTCGCTGACACTGATGCCCGTGCTGGCCAGTTTGCTGTTGCCGAAGCAAATCGAAGAACGCGAACCGCTGCTCATGCGGATTGCTCACGCGATTCATTATCCGGTGCTGCAATTCTCAATGCACCACAAGTCGGCGGTGATCGCGTTTGCGGCGGCGGTGCTCGTTGTGACTTACGGCATGATCGCGCCGAACCTCGGTAGTGAGTTTGTACCGCGACTGTCGGAAGGTTCGCTCGTGCTGGGACTCGTTCGATTGCCGGGGACGGATCTCGAAGAGTCGGTGCGCGGCAACACGGTCCTCGAAAAGATGTTGCTCGAAAAGTTTCCTGATGAAGTGGCTCACGCCTGGAGCCGTGTCGGCACCGCAGAGGTTGCGACCGACCCGATGGGTGTCGAGTTGACCGATCTGTTTATCTCGCTTAAGCCGCGATCACAGTGGAAGCAGGCGACGACGCAGGACGAGATCACCGCGCTGATCGAAACCGAAGTTCGCAAAGTTCCCGGCATCCAGTACGAACTACTGCAACCGATCGAGCATCGCATCAACGAGATGATCTCCGGCTCGCGATCGCAGTTGGCCGTGAAGCTCTTCGGCGACGATTTTTCGACCCTGCAAGAAAAGGGAGTCGAGATCGGTGCCGTGCTGCGGCAGATTCGCGGCAATGCGGACGTGTATGCCTCGGCGATGGCCGCTCAGCCGGTCTTGCAGATCAAGCTCAAGCAAGAAGAACTCGCGCGGTACGGCGTACAGGCTCAGCAAGTCCTGGAACTGATCGAATCCGTCGGCAGCCTGCATCTCTCCGAGATCGTGCAAGGGCAATTGCGTTTCCCGCTGGTAATTCGTCTGCCCGAACGTCATCGAACCAGCCCCGAAGCGATCGGCGCGATGCAACTCCGCACGGCGGGCGGTGAGCGATTACCGCTGTCTCGGCTGGCCGACATCGACGTCGTTGAAAGTCCCTCGACGATTCGTCGCGAGTGGGGTCAGCGTTGCCTCAACATCACTTGCAACGTGCGCGGCCGAGACCTCGGCAGCTTCGTCGCCGAGGTTCAGAAGAAGATCGCCGAGGACGTGAAGTTGCCGCCGGGCCGCTATCGCATCGAGTACGGCGGTCAGTTCGAGAATCTGATTCGCGCCGAACGTCGACTGATGATCGTCGTGCCAATCGCGCTCGCGCTGATCTTCATGCTGCTGTATTTCACATACCGCAATTTTGTGGACGCCGCTCGCGTTTTCACCGGCGTCCCATTCGCTTGGGTCGGGGGCATCATCGCACTCTGGCTACGCGACATGCCGTTCTCGATCTCCGCCGGCATCGGCTTCATCGCGATGTCTGGTGTCGCTGTCTTGGACGACATGATTTTGGTGTCGTATGTCCGACAACTGCGCGAGCGTGGCTTGTCGCTCGACAACGCTGTCACTCAAGCGGCGATCACGCGACTGCGGCCGGTGCTGATGACGACGCTGGTCGCTGCTCTCGGCTTTCTGCCGATGGCCTTCAGCACCGGCATGGG
>JAYVQJ010000939.1:0-4659 GCA_043777235.1 Planctomycetia bacterium | reverse complement strand
TCCGGTTCGTCCTGACTGGAACCGGACGCTAGCGCGTTCCGGCTGATCGAACTGGCGGAAACAATCTTCGCCAGCGCCGCGTCGATGTCGGCTTCGCTGAGATGCAATTTGATTTGGCGCGGGGCGTAATAGATCGGGACGGTCGAGTGATCCTCCTGCGACTGCTTCATGTCGTAGGTGTGAATCACGTCGCCGAAGACTTCATAGGTGTCGGCTCCGCTGAAACTGATTGGCGTGCCGGTAAACCCCAGTCGCCGAGCGTTCGGCAACGCCTCGGCCAAGTTGCGAGCGAAGCCCTCATCGAACCCGTATTGCGTCCGATGCGCCTCGTCCGCAATCACGATGATGTTCGACCGCTCGGACAAAACGGGATGCTCGATCTCGTCGTTGCTGGCATCGTTCTTGTCTCTCTTCAAACGGAACTTCTCGATGGTCGAGAAGATGACCTCGCCCCCTTCGGTGCGGAGCAAGTCACGCAGTTCGTCGGTCGATCCGGCGTGCTTCACGTCGCCGACCAGTGACCGGGCCGCGACGAATTGGTCATACAACTGTTGGTCGAGGTCCGTTCGATCCACTTGGATGACGAACGAAGGGTTGTCCAACTTGCGACGCAGCAGGCCGACCAGAAACGTCATCGACAGGGACTTGCCCGATCCGGTCGTGTGCCAAATCACGCCGATCCGTTTTTCGTTGGAGGTCATCGCGGCGATGGTTCGCTCCGCCGCCAGACGGACGGCAAAGAACTGGTGATACTTGGCCGCCTTCTTCGTGATCCTGTCGTTGGCCAATTCAAAGACGATGAAATGCCGGAGGTAGTGCAACAGCCGGTCGTGAGGCAGCAAGCCCTCAACCAGTGTCTTCATGCTGCCGGTCGTGTTCGGCTCGACTTCCTGACCGTCGATGGACTTCCAAGGGGCATACCATTCGAGGTCCGCCGTCCACATGCCGTGCAACGTGGTCACGCCGTCCGAAATCACGGTTAGCGCGTTGAAGTCAAACATCTGCGGGATGTCGTTGCGGTAGTGGCCAATCTGGTTGAGCGCGTCTTCGACGGTCGGCTGTTCGTTGTACGGATTCTTCAACTCGAACAACACGAGCGGCAGGCCGTTGATGAACAGCACGATGTCCGGTCGCCGATCGTTCTTGCCGCTGATCGACAACTGATTGACGACCTGAAAGCGATTCGCTTCGGGATGTTCCCAATCGACGGCATAGATGTGCCGGAACTCGTGTGAACCGTCCGCGCGATCAACGCGGAGCTTGTCATAGCCGCGCGTCAGCAGTTCGTGAAATGCCTTGTTGCGATGCAACGTGTCCACGCCATCGGGCCGACTGAAGACTTTCACCGCTTCGTCGAGCGCCGCTTCCGGCAAGTCGGGATACCGTTCCGCCAGCGTCTCGCGGAGCACGTCGAGCAACACGACTTCATCCAGCGACCGAACAAGGTCCGTCCCGTGCGTGTGCTCCCAACCGAGCAACTTCAACCGCTCGATGGTCGTGCTCTCGAATTCGGATTCGCTGCCGTGCAGAGCGGACATGGAGTGGTTCAGGCTGGATTTGGGTTTGCGCTTTTTTGAGAAAAGGCTGTCGTTGAAACGGATTACAGTTTTTGGAACCCTGAATTTGAGTTTGCGCTTTTTTGAAAACCTTGCCTCACTCGTCTGCCAAAACGCACTTACGCGGTCAATGAGCCTCGGCTTCCACCAGCGCCAGAAACTCCGGCACTTCGCGGTGACGAACGGCTTTGACCTCGAAGTCTCGCAACAGATTGACGACGCGGTCTTCCAGAGTGCGTTCGGCTTCGGGCGTGGCAAACGTCGAGACCACGACCAGCCGCGTGTCGTCCGAATGCCGCAGGAACAGACTCCCTTTCAATGCCAAACTGCCGGCCGCCTTCAATGCCGAGTCTTCATCTCCGGTGAAGCGATGCGGCTTCACGAGATTGAGCTTGCCGTTCTGGTAGGCGTAGGGACTGCGGAACGGTCGGCCCATGACGGGGACGATCACTTCGCGATTGTGTTCTGCTCGACCTTGTTGCATGAGCCGAGCGAACACCGAATCGAGTTCCGGGATGAGCGACTGCCGGGGCTGTGGCTGACCCGCTCCACCGACCAACTCCTCGAACAGTTTTCGGAGGTCGGTTTGTGGATCGAACACTTTCATCGGCCGCAGTGGCGACAACGTCACTGCGTTGGATCGCGTTTCGATGAATCGCTCCAGGGCGGCAACGTCACGGATTGCGAACTGTTCCACTTCCAATCGCTTTTGAAGCGCACGCTTCGCCGATTCCACGACCGCCAGATTCAGCGACTCGCCGTGGAAGACGCGACGGACTCGTTCATTCGATCCGGTGATTTCCGACGCCAGAAACTGTGAGTCCGGGCAATACAACACGACCCCGACGTTGACCGCTTCCAGCCGAGCCGGATTCGGGCAGAATTGCATCAGGCTGTAGTAACCTTTTTGAGCTTTCATGGTCTCTCTCCGCGTGACGCCAACGCTGTTGACCAGAGTTTATCAGCCGGAACGCGCTAGCGTCCGGTTTCTTCGATTCGTTCGTCCAAATTCCAACCGGACGCTAGCGCGTTCCGGCTGATGTCTCGCGACTTTTCAGCCGTGTTTGTATTCCATCCGCTCCTGGGCTTCGGTGACATACTCGCAGACCGTTGCCAGATCGTCTTCCGTGTTGATGCATTCCCAATCACCGCCGACACTCCAGACGGGGCGATCACGAAAGGCCGGCCATCGCTCGCGCAATCCGCGTGTGCAATTCGCTTTCAATTGATCGCGGACAGTCTTTCCGGAACACCCTACGGCAGTCACGACGACATGCACATGATTCGATCGGGCATTGACGGCCCATAATTTCCAATTCCGATGATCGCAGTGCCGGTGACATTCGGAATCGACGACGTTTCGTTGTTCGGGCGACAGCAACAAAACCTGATGGAGGAGCCGGTCTTGTCTCCATTGGGCCAGTTGCGGTCGTGGTTCTTGCCAGCCTTTTCGTCTCCGTCGCCAGCCGCGTTCGTCGCCCTGGAGATGGGTGCCATAGACGGTCCAGGTGATGAAAAACGCCAGCGGTTCATTCGAGTTCATGTCGATATCCTCCGCCAATCATCCGGAACGCGCTAGCGTCCGGTTCATTCAATTTCAAAACCCGATCCAAACCGCCCCCAGTATATCAGCCGGAGGGCGCTAGCCCCCGGTTGCATGAATCGCAAATCGGCCGACGGCGCAACCACGTCCATCAGTCCGGTCTTTTTTTGCCGTCAGGTCATGGCACACGTCAAACCGGACGCTAGCGCGTTCCGGCTGATTAGGTCATTCGTTCGACGAACCGTTCCGCGTCCATCACGCGCAGTTCGTCCGACAGCACTGCCAAATCAGCCGCAGGGCGCTAGCCCCCGGTCCCATGAACCGCAAATCGACGAACCAACCGGACGCTAGCGCGTTCCGGCTGATTAGGTCATTCGTTCGACGAACCGTTCCGCGTCCGGCACGCGCAGTTCGCCCGACAGCAGCGGCGGCAGCAAGGCGTCTCGCGCGGCGGTGAGCGTTTTGGATTGTTGCCGCAGCTTCAACGTCTTTCGGATGATCGGCTGGCAACGTGACTCAAACTCTCTGAGCAGTCGATCAGAAGGCCGAACGAAAACGATTCGTTCCAAGTGCATCGGGCCGAAATTCAACTGAACGCTTCCCGTTGCTGATGCGAGCATTTCGTCGAGGAAATAAGTGGACCGGAGGAAATTCCAGACGAACGCCAACCCCATTTCGCCTTTGCCGCGAAACCGAATGATTGACGTATTAAGCATCACCGGAAGATGGTCGTCTCGCACGATTGCTGACCGACCGAGTGTGCCTGATGTCGAAAGCACAATGTCGTCGGCAGCGAGTGCAAAGTGCTCGTACTTCTTGTGAAACTCGTCGAGCGAGATGTAGTTCGCGACATGCGTGTCGATGTCGCCGTCACTGATGCAACGAATGTTGAGGAACTTCATTCCGTCTGACGTGTATTGCCAATTTCGCAGCCCTGGCCCTTCACGATAGTCGATGTGATCTGCGAGTCGAGCAACGCTCCAACCCTTAGGAATCAGTCCGAGTTCGGAGTCTTGGAATTGGTTGGGGAAGAGGTCGGCGGTGGCGGGGTCGAGGGCGATGGGTTGGCGGCCGGAGGCTTTGGCCGTCACCGGGTCGAAATCGACAAACCAACTCCGAAACACCGCCTGAGCCAACTCCTCCAACGACCGATTCAGCCGCCGATTCAACTCGATCTTGTCATCCAACGCCCCCAACACCCGCGCAATCGCCCGCTGCTCGGTGATCGTAGGGACCGAGATTGGAAGAGACGAAAACAGCCCTTTATTCAGAATCGGCTGGGCGGAACCACCTGATGCGAGTTGCTGAAATTCGTCCTTGCGAGTGCTGAGGTCGTAGTAGACAAACTCAGTGCAGAATTCTCGGCCGACGATGATCGAATTGATCTGCTGGTTGGTAACTGCATCGTCCCCCGCGATTGCCACCTTACCCATATCCGAACCGATGCAGGACACCATCACCGTCAGGGCCAGCGCGCACTTTAGGGGTTTTGGGTAGTTTGCGCAATAAGTGTGTTGATGCTATTAGTTCTCTGTGTTGAATTGTAATTCACAACGCAGG
>JAYVQJ010000938.1:0-4660 GCA_043777235.1 Planctomycetia bacterium | reverse complement strand
GTCGCCGGGGCCGAGCGGGCGGTCTTTGGGTTCGGCTCCGTTGGAGACGGTCGAGCCGATGACTTGGCCGCCGCGAATGCCGCCGCCAGCGAGCACGGCGGAGGCGGCTCCGGGCCAGTGGCCTCGGCCGGCGTGTTGGTCGATGCGCGGGGCGCGGCCGAACTCGCCAAACGCGGCGACGAGCACTCGGTCGATCTGGCCGCGCTGCGTCAGGTCTTCGATCAGCGTCGTCAGCGCTTGGTCGTAAGGGGGCAGCCGCTTACGCAGGTTCTTTTCGATCGTGTAGTGGTCGTCCCACCAATCAACATCTTTTTCGTAGAGGTTGATGACGACGAAGGTGACTCCTGCTTCGACCAACCGCCGCGCGAGCAACGCCGATTGACCGTAAGCGTGCCGGCCGTACTTGTCTCGCAGTTCGGTGGACTCTTGCGAGAGGTCAAACGCTTGCCGCACGGTCGAGCCGCTGACGAGTTCGAGGGCCTGCCGTTGCACGTCGTCGAGATTGCGGAATGCCGGCTCGCGATCGAGTTGCCGCGAGAGCGAATCGAACTCGCGCATCAAGCCACGACGATCATCGAGCCGCGACATCACGACATCGGCCGGGAGTTTGAATTCGGGAGGCCGGTAGTTGCCGAGGCTTGGATCGCCACCGGCATCGAGTGCGGCGTGACGAGAACTCAAGAAGGATGGGCCTTCGTAAAAGCCCATGTGTCGGCGGTAGTCTTCGGGGATCGCGACGTAGGCGGGCATCCCGCTCTTGCGCGAGCCGGTCAGTGCGGAGATCACTGAGCCTTGCGACGGATTCTGCTGTCCCATCTGCCGAGCGTTCAGCAGCGGCCAGCCGGTTTGCAGCCAGTGCGTTCCGTCGTCGTGAACGGCGAGGTTGTGCTTGATCGAACGAATGATCGCCAGCTTGTCGGCGATGCGAGCATGTCCCGGCATCAGTTCGCAAACATCGAGGCCGGGCTGATTCGTCGCGATTGGGTTGAACGGGCCGCGAACCTCGGCGGGCATCAACGGTTTCATATCGTACATGTCGATATGCGAAGCGCCGCCGGCTTGAAAGAGAAGAATTATGGCCGTGTCGTTGCGATCGGCTGTCGCCCCGTTTGCTTGCCGCGATCTCAACACGCTTGGCAGTGTCAGTCCGGCACCCAGCGAGCCGACTCGCAGGAGGCCGCGGCGGCTGATGCCGTCACACAACCGAACCGGACGACCAACGATGTCGAGCATGAGCAGGCTCCCCGCGACCGAAGCGTTCTGAAAAAGCGGTTGGCAGTGTTATCGGTGGGTGTTGATGTGGCAATTCAACCTGGAGTGCGGCGGCTCGACGCCGCCCTCCATTCAAGGACCACGACGCTTACCGATGGCCCCTGGCCGTCGAAATCCGAGTCGTCTCTCCATCGTCGGCGTTGCTCATCATCGAACCTCAACCGTTCTTGAATGGAGGGCGGCGGCGAGCCACCGCACTCCAGGTCATTCCATCACGAGCGCCCCACCCTTCTTCTCCAAGTGGTTGTGCCAGCGATCGACGGCGGCTCGGCGTTGGCCGGGAGGGTTGGTTGGGGAGTACTCGTGCTTCAGGCCGGTGAGTCGTTGAACGTGAAAGAAAGCCAATTCACGAATCGCCACCTGTTCGCTATCAAGCCAACCGACGAGCGTGCGCGATGTGGCCGGCGTCTTCGCGTCGGCGAGGTCGAAACCCCACAGCAGGCGATAGACCGCATCGGCGTCGCTCGGAAGAAAATGTTTCGCCAACTCGGCCTTCAGGAGCTGACGGTGATGCGGATCGAGCGGCAACCATTGTCGCAGCCCCGTGATCGCCGCTAACCGAGCTTCGCGATGGACCTCTTGCGAGAGCGCCTTCACCAGCGGGCCATAGCTGTCGGTTAACGCGAGACATTTCACGGCCAACTCAGAAATCGCGGGACGCGGATTGGTGACGACTGCCGGCAGACTCAGCGAGAGACGTTGTTCGGAATCGAACTCTTTTTCGAACGCGGTGTTGTACGGTCGTTTGATCTTTGAGGCGGCCCGCTTCGGGTCCGGCTCCAACCAATCGGGAATGATGAGTTGGCTCGCGCGTCCGATTTCACTCTTCCGTTCGTTGGCGGCGACGCCGTCGGTGATCGCGAAGAATCCTGGCCCTTCGATTGTTGCCGTCTTGCCTTCGGAGCTTGTGAAGCGAACCGTCCCCTGCGCGACGTACAGAGATGCGGTGAAGCCAGGCGGTTCTAATTCCGACTCAAAGCGTGTTGGTTCGCGGCGATGCACTTCGATGCCGCAAACCGCGTTGTCGCTCGCCAATTCCAAACGGGTCGAATGACCATAACATCGCAGCGTGATCGGGAGCGACGGCTTCTGAGGCTTCGCGACGGCGGCATCCGGAGTGGCATCGTCCGTTGCGGGACGCAGGCTGTGAGCCTCGAAGATCAACGCACCTTGTTGCACATCGAATCCAACCGAAGCGTGCTCATCCGGGCCGAGCGATGTCACCGACGTGCCGCCAATCAGAGCGACCGAGCCGAGGTCGTCGCCGATCGTGAAGTCCGCTCGGAACGGTTCGGGACACGCGAGGTGATCTCCCGCTTTCAGTTGTACGACGCGCGGCAGCACGAGGTAGTCGTGGGATTCTGGATCAAAGCGAAGCGTGATGCCGTCCTTGAAAACGCGCGAGACTTTCAGCGGCGGCAGCAGCTTCACCGGAGGCGCATCGGGGTCGGACGGATTCACGACCTCAATCGGTCGCGGGGGATTCGCATCAGCATCGCGGGGCTTTGGACGTCCCGGCTTCGGCGGCGTTGCAGGCTCGGCATCCGGCGCGACATTCGGTGGCGAATCGTCTTCGACAATTTCTTTGGGTGATGTGGGTCGAACATTTCTTGGTTTGTTCAATCCGTTGGCATCGGCCAGAGCCACTGCCGGCTTGCCCGCTTGATCCGCGGCAGATGTATCGTTCTTGGTGGTTCGCTGGTCAGAAGCTTTGTCGGTCGCGGCGGCTGATTGATCGGATCGCGGCGCATCGCTTTCCATCTGACTTCCTGACGGCGACCATTTCGTCACCGTTGGATCAGTCATCAGCGAACGAAACCAAGCGATGCCGATCAGCACCGCGAGCACCAACGCGCCGGTTCGCTTCCAGGAAGTCTTCGGCTGTAAGTAATCCGGTAGCGTGCGATCCGCCGAGCCGTCCTTCGCCGAACTGAACGACGACGCGATCATCGGAATCGGTCGCGACTCTTGGCCGTGCGACACGCCCGCGAAGTCGTTCGCTCGCACGGCGTCGCTCGTGGCGACCGGACCCAAGCCGTACATTCGCGATCGAGTTTCCGCTCGCACTTCGACGGGATCGCCCAGCACCAACGTCAGAATTTGGTGACAGGCCGCGACCTCGGCCAAGTGCATGTCCGAGTCCAAACAAATCTTCTCGACATCGACCACTTCAGCCGGAGTCAATTCGCTGTCGAGATACTCGGCCACGAGATTCGGATCGAGCCCCGCTCCCTTGCCGAACAACTCCGGAGCCGACAGCCGACGACGACGCATGACTTCTTTGATTCGCTCGACCAACGCCGTCGCGTAGCTGCTCTCGGTCAGCTTTAGCCCAATTTCTTTCGCCTGATCCGGCTGCAATTCGTCGTCCAGATACGCAATCAAAGTTCGCAATGTCAGTCGCATGGTCGTCACCTTGTGAAATGGTTCACAATAACCCGAAGCGTGAGCGAGGGCAGATGCTTCACGAGGCGTTAACGAAGAATCACATCCAGTGAAACCTCCGCCCTCGCTCACGCTTCGGGTTACTGCGCTTCTAAGATTGTCGCGCACACCCCAACCGGAGTACTCACCCTGAATAGTGGCAATCTCACGCAGAGTTCGTACAAGAATCTGCCGAGTTCGGTCACATTGCGGTCGAACTCGACTCAACCCAGTCTTCGCTCGTTGCCAGGACAACACCGCCAGGACAACACACATGCCGCTGAATCTTCGCTCGACAGCCACCTTGCTTTTGATGGTCGTCTGCCTCACCAGCCGGTCGTTCGCTGATGATCCAACCGGCAACGCTCGCCCGCAGCGTCTGTTGCTGATCGGACAAGGTCCGGATGGGTCTCACAAACCGACGACTCACGAGTACTTCGCGGGAGTGAATCTGCTGGCTCGGCTACTGCGCGACCAACCGAAGTTAGAGACGATCGTCGTCAGTGCCGACGGCGATTGGCGCGACGGCCCTCAACTGCTCGAACGAGCGGACGCCGCTGTCTTGTTCGTTGCCGAAGGAGCTAAATGGCTCTCGGCGGATGCGGCTCGACTCGCCGCCTTTCGTGATCTTGCCAAACGCGGCGGAGGTCTCGGCGTCTTGCATTGGGGAGCCGGCACGAAAGCCGCCGAGCCGATCGCCCCGTTCGTGCAACTCTTCGGTGCCTGTCACGGCGGACCAGATCGCAAGTTCAAAGAGTTCGATCAAGTGCTGCCGCAATGGACCAACACCGAACATCCAATCTTGCGTGGCCTCGAACCATTCGCCGCGCCGGTGCGCGAGGAATTTTATTTCGCGCTCAAGCAAGCCTCGAAGACCGGCGGCGTGACGCTGTCCGACTCCGAATCCGCGATCACCCCACTGCTGCGAATTCCGACCGAAGATGTCTCCGGCACGGTCGCGTGG